>JAITOP010000368.1 GCA_031289895.1 Prevotellaceae bacterium | reverse complement strand
TAAATTCTTCCGACTTTATCAGGGGAAAATTTATTAAACTTTCTTGTGTATCTAGTTGATTTTTATTATATTTCGCGCGCGCGTATAATAATAGTGTGTGGACTTGCTCATGTGTGTGTTTAACAAAATTTTCCATATTACCAAACATTTCAGTCATAAAAAATGTTAAAACATTTTTATTTGCTGAATAACCGATGATTGATAGCGAGTTGGGTAACATGTTGAGTTAATTGTTAATTAAAGTCCATTTAAGTTCAAAATCGGGTGCAAGGGTAGATATAATTTTTGGATTGTGCAAATTTATTTTTACAAAATTTTCATAGTTTTCATAATTCACATATTTGGTTCTGTAAATTGTGAGAATTGTGTTAATTCTGTAAAATGTATTCCGGATTGCTTTGTTCCTCGCAATGACAGTGCGTTTGGACTTTGCGTCACTGCGGGTGCCTGTGCCCTTTAGGGTATGACCCGCAATCTCCCTCTAAATAAGTCCCTAAAAAACAGGGTATTGCAGGTCGTAGCCCGCAATGATGGGTATTTGGAAGTGATTTAGGTATTAGATACGATATTCATTTTCAACTTCCAGCCGTTTCACTTACGGTTAACTGAATAATTGATAATGATACCCATATAAGAACCTGAATATTCGTACAATGCACTTATTGTTAGTATTTTATAACGAAATTGTGCCACAGTCATTTTCGCGCTCAATTTCTTTTCAAAAAAAAATAAACAATTACTAAATTAATCGCAAATTATTTTGTAACTTTGTAAATTAAATTTTGCGATAAAATATGACAAAAGAATTGGTGATTGATGTTCAGCAAGAGACAGTTTCGATTGCGTTGCTGGAGGATAAAAGATTGGTTGAACTCAATCGTGATAATCTGAAACAGAATTATGAGGTAGGCAACATCTATTTGGGCAGGGTTAAGCGGATTTTAACCGGTCTGAATGCTGCTTTTGTGGATATTGGAAGTGATAAGGAAGCTTTTATTCATTACCACGACCTTGGAGAAAATTTTCCTGCCATGAACAATATTGTAAAACAGATTCTTAACGATAAGAAGCGGACACCCAGATACGAAAAATTACCCTGCATGGAAAAAGATGGCAGCATCAGAGATGTGCTTACAGTAGGGCAAATGATTTTGGTGCAGATAATCAAAGAGCCTATTTCCACAAAGGGCGCAAGAGTTTCGAGCGAAATCTCTATTGCCGGCAGGTATATGGTGATGTTGCCGTTCGTTGATAACCGCACATCTGTTTCTCAAAAAATAAGAGTCAATGCCGAAAAAACGAGGCTTAAACAACTCGTTCACAGCATAAAACCGACAAATTTTAGTGTTATCATCAGAACTGTTGCAGATGGCAAACGTGTAGCCGAACTTGACGGAGAAATCAAAGTGCTGAAAAATCGCTGGGACAAGACCCTTGAGAATCTGAGAAAATCTACAGGCATAGGACTACTCTCGCAAGAGAGTTCCAGAGTTGTTTCAAACATAAGAGATTTGTTTGATGAAGAATATGAAAACATCCATGTTAATGATAACGAGACATTTAAAGAGATACAGGATTATATTCAGCTCATTGCTCCGGACAAAAAGGACATTGTCAAACTCTATGAGGGCGAATTTCCTATTTATGATAATTTTGGCGTTACACGTCAGATAAAAGTCTCTTTCGGCAGAGTAGTTTCTTTCAAACGCGGGGCATATCTTATAATGGACCAGACAGAAGCAATGTTTGTAGTTGATGTAAATAGCGGTACTCGTATCAAGGCATCTCAAAACCATGAAGATAATGCTTTGGAAGTCAATTTATTAGCGGCTGAGGAAATTGCAAGACAACTGCGACTGCGAGATATTGGCGGACTTGTGGTAATAGACTTTATTGATATGCTTCAGAAAGCCAATATGAAGAAAGTCTGTGATTATATGTACAAAATGATGTCCACAGACAGAGCCAAGCACAATATTTTGCCTTTGAGCAAGTTTTGCCTTATGGAGATTACACGTCAAAGGGTGCGTCCGGCTATTGCCATCAACACCAACGAAACCTGTCCTACCTGTTTTGGTACGGGCAAGTCGAAACCTTCTATTTTGTTTACAAATCAGTTGGAAAACAAAATTCATTTTATTGTTAATGAACTGGAAATAAAAAAATTCACTCTGTGTGTTCATCCATTTATTGAGGCGTATATCAATAAGGGATTTGTTTCTCAGAGACGGCGTTGGCGAATCAAATATTCGCGTGGAATAAGGGTTATACCGATGCAGGAACTTGGTTTTTTGCAATACAAGTTTCTTGACAAAAATCGCAATGAAATTGACCTGACCGTGCCTAATTAGAGCGAAGCTCGATAACAAAAAAAGGCTGTACAACAACTGAGTACAGCCTCTTTTTAATAAAAATCATGTCCGTAAGACAAAAGAGTCATTTATTTCTTCTTCTTGTGTCTATCTTTCCTCAATCTCTTTTTACGCTTGTGAGTTGACATCTTATGTCTTTTTCTTTTCTTTCCGCTTGGCATAATAACTGCAGTTTAAAAATTAGACGGAAAAAAGTTATTTAACACGCTTGGCAAATTCCTTTGAAGGCTTGAAAGCCGCCACGTTGTGAGCAGGGATTTTGATTGTTGTGTTTTTCAGGATATTACGTCCTGTTTTTTCTGCACGCCTTTTGATTATGAAGCTGCCGAAACTTCTCAAATAAACGTTGTCCCCCCTGACCAATGAACCCTTAACGGTATCCATAAAACACATTACTGTTTTCAACACATCTTCTTTGTTAATACCTGTGTTTTTCGTAATTTCATTAATTACATCTGCTTTTGTCATTTTCTGATAAATTTAAAAGATTATACTATACTATTACTTTTTTGTTTGCCCTTTGCAATTTTAAAACTGCAAAGTTACTACTTTATTTTTTATTTTCAAATAGTTATGCAATTTTTTTTTGCACATTTTTTTTTCATAAAAATCACTCTATAATCGACCTGTAAGCCTCTGCATCAAGCAAAGCGTCCAATTCGGCAGGTGCAGACGGTCTTATCTTAACCATCCAGCCATCGCCGTAAGGGGCGGAATTGACAAGCTCAGGGCTGTCTTCCAACTTTGGATTGACTTCCAAAACTTCGCCTCCGACAGGCATAAACAAGTCAGAAACAGTTTTTACGGCTTCGATAGAGCCAAATACTTCCTCTTTTGCAAGGGTCTCATTTTCCGTTGTGATGTCCACAATAACAATCTCACCAAGTTCAGACTGAGCAAAATCGGTAATACCAACAAAGGCAACATCACCCTCCACACGAATCCACTCGTGGTCTTTCGTGTATTTCAAATTGTCAGGTACATTCATAAAAATATTTTTTATTAGTTAATATTTAACATTTTATAGTGCAAAGGTAATGTTTTTTTTTCATTTAATACCAATACTTTACCAAATAAAGAAATAAAAATGAATATTGATTGCTATTTTAGGCAATAACGCCGTTAGATACGATAAGTTGGCATCGAAAAAAAGATTGAATCTTACAATATATCCAAAGTATTAGAGAATTTGAAAATATAAACAAAGACTTTTTTCAGATTATAGAGCCAAGATTTTTTTGTGTATAAATTACCTTGCGTTCAATATATCAAACACTGAGCCCAAAATTTCATATCCTCTCTTATATCTGCATTACTCATGTGAGGTGAATTTGAAATGTTAAAATAGGAGATTATAAAAAAATATGGACTTTTTTTTATAGACACTATTTAGTTTGAGCAGGCAAAAAAATTGTTCATGTGCAAAAAAATCTCATTATTTCCGTACCGTAAACAAAAATTCCAAACCGCCGTCTTTGCGTGTACAGGCGTGGATTTCTTGGTTAATAATTATTTTTCGTAGCACCTCAAAAAAATTATTAATCGATATTTTATGACAAAAAATAACAAAAAAACGACCCCAAAAGACAATAAAATAGGATAAAATAAATAAAAATTACAAATCATAATTTATTGTATATAAATGATTTAGCCTGAATATGTATAATATTTTATGTTTTTTTTTGTAAAAAAAATAGTAAATAATTTTGTAAATTAAAAAAAATGTATTACCTTTGCATTATTAAACGATATGATTTTAGTAACAAATTTGTTTCCTCCAAGATTAAAAAAACAGGGCTGGAAATTAACACGCTTCTTTTAGATACGTCACAAAACACAGGTTATTTAATCAAAAAAAACAAAAAAAACATCAAAATATTATCATACATCAATGTTTTGCAGTATCAGTTTGTCGCAATTTTGCAAAAAAAAGAGAATGTTTTTATTATTTACTTTTTCGTATAAATAATTTTGTATGCAGGTTTTAACGGCACTTCGGCTTGTAATCAAAATATAAAAATTAGAAGTGACCACATAATAAAATGAATAAAATAATAATTTTAGCTATTGCTACTTTTGGAATGCTTGAAATTAATGCCCAAGTGGGCATCAACGAGGAAAATCCGCAGCCATTTTCTATCCTTGAAATGAACGGAAAAGGCACAATGGGCTTAGGGTTGCCGCAAATGTCGGGATCGCAAATTGCTGCTCTTTCGCTATCAGGCAATTTGCTCGCTGAAGGGCTGGTGGTTTTCAATGCAGACACAAGGTGTGTAAATACATGGAACGGTACAGAGTGGATTACGACTTGTGCAGATATTGCAACAACTCTTCCGTCAGCCACTCCTGATATTAATACGACAGGAGGTTCAGTCGGTATCGGTACTGAAATGCTGCAATCGTTTTCCGCTTTGGAACTGTTCGGCAGTAATACTCAAGGGATGAGGCTTCCACAAATGACTACAGCGCAACGAGAAATGCTGACAAGTACGTCCGACTTTATAAGCGTAAAAACAAATTATGCAGCAGGCTTGTCTGTTTTTAACACAACAACCAAATGCTGGGAAATATGGAATGGAGAAGTTTGGATTTCAGCATGTGGAATGTAGTTGCAGCTTTATTCAAAAAAAATAAAAATAAATATTGGTATAAGCGTTTAAGTCGCCCAAGTTAATGTATTGATTTATAGCCTAAAAGGTAGCATTTTTTTTTAGCGACCTAAACGCTTATACCAAAATAAAGAATAAAAATTTTCAATAAATATAAAAAAATATAATGATTAAAAAGAAATTTATACAAACAACATCTCTTTTATTAATGTACGTAGCGACAGGTACATACGCACAGGTGGGAATTAACACCGAATTTCCAATGGGAATGTTGCACATAGACGGACAAAGGGACAACGAAACAAATCCCAGCGACATTCAGCAGGAAAATGATTTTATCATAGATTATGATGGAAATGTGGGCATCGGTACGGTAACACCGACCGAAAAACTTGAAGTAAATGCCTCAAGAATTGCCGTCCGCGATAACAGCGAAGGGCAGGGGAAAGTGCTTGTTTCGGACGCAAACGGTTTAGGCACGTGGACAACCGTGAGCGACAACGGAAGAACCGTAATATGGGAAGTTGCAGGAAAGCGCGCATTAACAGGAAATTATGATATTCTCACAGGCAGTGCAGTATCTCTTACAGGCGATGAGGAGTTGCTCTTAAGCGGGGGATTCAGAAAAAGCACCTCATACGGTACTACAACCTTGATTGTTCCGCAAGGTTTATATCTGATACTCGTTTCTATGCAGGCAGTCAAGGAGCGCGAATATGGGAAACTGCAAATTTGGAAGGGCGAAAATCCTTCAACAACTGCGCACGTGGATTATAACAGTTACGAACTTTACAAAATCTTCTATCGGGAACAGTTAACCGGTAGTACTTTTGTGCATGAGTTTACCGAAGATACTCCCATTCACGCAACAATCAGGTTAAACCCCGCAAACAACGCGCTTTACACAAATTTTTCGTACTGGTCACCTCCGCCCATCAACGATGCAGATTTTGACTTGAAAATCAGGTTTGTCAAGTTAAATCATTAATTCAACTGCGAATTAAAAATTACGATTTATCATTTACAAAATCCTTAATTTCACAGGAAATTTAGAGTCCTCATTCGGAGGATTCAGGGTTTTTTGTATGAAATTTAACAATAATATTAAAATTTTAATTAAAAAAAAATAGAATTATGAAAATAATAGTAATAACAATAGCAATAATGTCCATATTTACGATAAATCTTTCGGCACAGGTGGGCATTCAAACACAAGCACCGCAAGGCATATTTCATATTGATGCGGCGACCAATAACGACAACGCTGTTCCGACCACAAAAGAACAGATAATAGACGACATAGTGGTTAGCAAAGAAGGTTTTGTGGGTGTGGGAGAAATAAATCCCAACCAAAAACTGACAATTAACGGTAAAATCAAAATTACAGATGGAACTCAGGGCAATGGTAAATTGCTTGTGAGCGACAAAGACGGGAAGGCATCGTGGCGGGGAGATGTTTCCATCAAAGGTAAATATGCCGGTTGGAGATTGGAAGGAACAGACCTTAACCGTACAACTCCCAACAACGACACAATCTCTCTGAAAGGCACTTCCAGCATTGAAGATAACTCGAATATCGGATTACAGATGATTACAAACGGCGTACACGTGCCCCATGGAAAATATTTTATAGTGATGAACGGAGATATTTCAAGTTCAACAGAATATTGCCTTATTTTAGTTGATTTGGACGGTAAAAAACTGACCTATGCCGCTTATGCCGAGTGGTTGTCGGGTTATACATTTTTTCTCGAAGTAGAAAATCAGGCGGGCAGCGATGTTACGTTGCGCTGGATAAACAGACCACTCGGAAATCAAACCTATTATCAGGATTTTACAGGACAAAGCAGAAACTGGTGGTACTCGCTTGATTTTCATATGATGGGAAATATGATTTTTTGATTTTTTTTTACCAATAATAAATTAATAAACAAATGAATATCAATAAAATGAATATCAATAAAATAAATAAAAATAAAATGAATACAGTAAAAAAGATTTTAACAATATCTGCAATTCTGTTTGAAGGAATAAATGTCAGCGCACAAAAAATAGGCATCAACACGGAAACACCTGCCGAAGGAACTACGCTTCACCTTGATACTCACGGCGATACATTTGGGACAAACAACACCCTTGACGATGTAGTATTTACCGAAGGCGGACAACTCGGAATAGGCATTATCAATCCTGATGCTAATGCAAAAGTAGAAGTAAACGGCTCGTTTAAAATGACAGGCGGCGCAAGCGAAGACTACATTATGATGTCCGACCACAAGGGAAACGCCTCGTGGCAGGTGTTTGCGCTCGGCGATTTCAATACTGAATTTGAAAT
Source organism: Prevotellaceae bacterium (assembly GCA_031289895.1). Lineage (GTDB taxonomy): Bacteria > Bacteroidota > Bacteroidia > Bacteroidales > UBA932 > JAIRKV01. The sequence goes on along the minus strand of JAITOP010000368.1, from coordinate 429 downwards.
CAAATTCATATTTCCAGAAGTGTATGCCAACCAAACCTATGTGGCTACCGGCGATGTAACACTTAATACCAATCAGTTAGACCTTACTACTAACGGTTCATCGAATATTACGGTGCCTGAGGGCAGATATTTAATGGCGTTGGAAAGCAATATTGATGTGATTAACGAATATGGGAAGGTTCAACTTTGGAACGAAACAGACGATGAAGAAACTTTTCACGCCATCTACGGAATACACCAAAACGGAATTGCCATTTATCTGGATTTGAACAAGCCAACAACTTTTCACGTGCAATTTACGCCGATAGATGCATATACAAACGGATTGACCTACATCGCTCCTCTGCCTTACAGCAGGTCTGATGGCGGTGACCTGACAGGTTCTTTAAAACTCAATATCGTCAGAATTCAGGGAAGTTGGGACTAATG
>JAITOP010000394.1 GCA_031289895.1 Prevotellaceae bacterium | reverse complement strand
GGATATCGAATCTGCAACAAAAATTTTGTTGTTTGTTTGAGCAAAACTATTAATAAACAATAAGTTTATAATAATAAATATAAATCTCTTTTTCATTCTAATACAATTGAAATTAACGGCGTGTAAAAACTATCTGCTTCTAATTCTTTGTTTAACAATTTTATATTTTTAACAAATTCATTGTTTTTATCAACTCTTTGCCAATTGTTAGCTGAATTTAGAAATTTTCTTTTTTCATATACAATAGAATTTTTTATCTTCCACGAAACATGAATAGACGGTATTATATGCTCTTTTATATTTATTATTAATTCATCTGTTTTCGGATTTAATTTACCAACAAACTCTACCGCAACAAAAATACCGTTGTCGGGCATATAAATATTATACTTGTTAACATCCAATTTTGTTTTATTTCGCAGAACGTCGCTTGTAAATACAATATCTTCTGTATTTATAAGTTCTCCTATTTCTTTATTTTCGGTTGCTCTGTAAAAATTTATTTTAAAAATGCTTAAATAATTGTTTATATCTTCAATATTCAGCGTTCTTTGGTTAATATTTGTTGTATATTTGATATTTGTACCTGATTTCATTATAATATACTTTATCAATTTATAGGTATCTTCACTATCCGTTAATGGAATATGAACAGCAACTTCATCTCCTGATTTATAAATCATGTGATATGTTGAATTTTGTTTAATATATCCTAATTCAACTGATTTTCTTTTCTTTGCAGGCATAACTTTTGCCTCACTTATTTCATAAACCTGTGGTAATAAAAAAATAGTATCAATATTTTTGTTTAAAGCAACTTTTTTAGAATAATATCCGATACCTGATAATTCTATTTGTTCAACATTTTGAGGGATAAGAATAAAGCCTTTGTTATTAGAATATGTACCGCCAATAACATTCGTAAAAATAATACTTGCATATTCTATAGCATTATGTGTTATTGAGTCAACAACAACAATTTTGTTGTCTGCTTGTGCAAAACTGTTAATAAACAATAAGTTTATAACAATAAGTATAAAAAATCTTTTCATTCCTCAATTGTTTGTAGCAAAGTTATTAATTAATTTAAAATAATAAAAATGGGCTGCCTCAAAGAGGCAGCCTCAAATTTTTAATAGACAGTACAATCTTCAGTCCAACCACGTGTATCACCAACTTTTAGCCAAAAGATATAATCTTTTGCCGTACAATATCGATGTCCACTAAGACAATCGGTACATTTAGTTGTTGTTCCGATAAACTTACCACCATTGGTAGTTTCCATTTGAGAAATTGTTAATTTTTTCATAATACAAAAAATTTAAAAATAAATTATTTATCCGTCTTCACCGTCGGATAATTACGGTTTATTATATTAATAATGTTTGTAAAAACACTGTAAAAATTATCCAAACTATCATAGCAATTCCATAAAACACAGATACAAAGCCTAACGATTTCAAATAACCGAATTTTGAAATATACGAAAATCCAAATGCAAGAATCAGCAAATGTGTTATTTCGGTTATATTTATAATTTGTAAAGGATACATCACCCAAAACGGATAACCACCATCTTTAAAAAAATATGCGGCAGATTGGTAAAAATAATTATTATCAATCATATCCCATTGCTTTTCAATAATTCCCGTCGATTTTAATACTACTGAAACAAAATAACCGAGAGCGAAAACAATTTGTGCTTTTAATGTTATCCGGAAAAGGGTAGCGAATTTTATTTTGTATTCGCGAAAAATAGTTCCAACATTAAGCGTAAATGTAATTAACAGCGCAGGAATAAGAACTATAGCAAACGACATGAAATAATTAGCCCACTCCAATGCTCTGTCGTTGTGTATAAATTCAATCAGTTTGTTGTGTTCGTCATAACGGGAAGAAAGAGAATTTAAATAAAATTCATCTGTGAAAATAAATTTAAATTCCAAAGTAAGTGCGATAAAATACAGTAGAATTATAACAGCAAATACAATCCAAGTGTTTGCTTTGAAGTACGATGTTAATATTTTATTTAGTTTACTTGACATTTTGATTTTCGGTTAAAACATTTTTTTTGCAAAAATAGATATTTCATTTGCATAAAATAACACTTTACCTGTCAATTTTCTTTTACACTACCTGTCAATTTTCTTTTACAGTTTTTATTTTGGAATTTTCAGTAAAAAAGTATTTTCGGGTAATTCATCAGGAATTTCATCTTCATTAAGGAATTTTATCAATATATATTTGTTTTTAATTTCAGTATTATTATCTGAATAAACACATTGTATAAAATTATAATCCAACACTTTTGAAATAAGCAACAATAAATCAACATCAATACTTTTGCGTTCAAAAATATTGTAAACGTCCGGACGTGTGCGATTAATAAGCCGAGCAAATTTCGAAACAGAAATAGAACTCTGTTTTACTTTTTGCTTTATAAGTTTGCCGATATGTATTTCGCTGGATTTCATTTTTGTTATTTCTAAAAATAAAAAGAGTGGACTTAAACTCAATCTGCTTTCAAGGTTCTATCATACCTGCCAACAAAATAAAAGTAAAGCCCACGAAACACCGTGAGCGTTTAAACTTTACTTTTTGTTGGCTTAAAAATTTGATAGATTTAGAAAGCTAAGTAAAAGCTAACGCTTTAATTTATTATTTTAATATTTTTTTCTGTTTATGTCATAATAATATCATTTATGTATTGTTGCAAAGTTATGATATTTATCGTAAAGATGAATACTATTTTCAAAAAATATTGATTAAAACATTTTTTGAGGTGCTGTTTTTGCAAAATAATGCCTCAAAAAAAGTTTTAGCCGAATAGAAACAAAGTCCGAAGGACTAAATGTGAATAACCCCCAATGAAGCGAAGCGATTGGGGGTTTATTCAATCTCCTCGTAATTCGTAATTTTTAATTCGTAATTGTTTAAATTATTTTGCCTTTTAAAATCACAGTATCAACAAGTTTTGTTGTGTAGGCGTATGGGATAAATTCGTAATTATTTATTGGTTTTGTGATAAATATATTTGCGATTTTTTCGCGCGATATGCTTCCGTGCGTTTGCGACAAATCCATTGCGTAAGCCGAGTTTATTGTTGCGGCGTTTATTGCTTCTTCGGGCAACATTTTTAGTTTTATGCAAGCCAGCGACAGCACAAATTTCATATCACCCGATGGCGACGAGCCGGGATTGTAATCGGATGCAAGTGCTACGGGCAATCCTGCATCAATCATTTTGCGTGCCGGCGGATAATTCATTCCCAAAAAGAACGCTGCGCCGGGAAGCAATGTAGGCATGGTTTTGCTGTTGAGCAGGCATTTTATTTCATCGTCGCCGGTAAATTCGAGATGGTCAACCGACAGCGCGTTGTATCGCACTCCCGCTTGTATTCCGCCGGATGCAGCAAGTTCGTTGGCATGAATTTTTGCACGCAATCCGTATTTCATTCCTGCCGATAACATTCGTTCTGTCTGGTCAACGGTAAAAAAACCTTTATCGCAAAAAACGTCTATAAAATCGGCTAAACCTTCTTCGGCAACTTGCGGAATCATTTCATTTATTATCAAATCCACATATTTTTCTTGTTGACCTTTGTAATTTTCAGGCAGGGCATGTGCGCCCAGAAATGTAGATTTTATTGAGAGCGGCGTAGATTGTCGCAAGCGTTTTATAACTCTCAGCATTTTAATTTCGTCATCGGTTGAAAGTCCGTAGCCGCTTTTTATTTCGACAGCACCTGTGCCACAGTTAATTATTTCGTTGATGCGTTCAAGAGCCTGAGCAAAAAGTTGTTCTTCGCTTGTGTTGTGCAAAAGTTTGGCAGAATTTAAAATTCCACCGCCGCGTTTAGCGATTTCTTCGTATGAAAGCCCGCGAATTTTGTCAATATATTCTATTTCACGACTTCCGGCATAGACCAAATGCGTGTGTGAATCGCAAAACGACGGAAAAACCATTCGTCCCGCCGCATCAATAGTTGTTAATTCATTATTTTTTATGTTCTCGGGATTTAAATTTTCTGTTTCGCCAAAATCAACAATTTTTTCATCGTCAATAATTAAAAAAGCATTGTCAATACAATTCAATTGCGACATATCTTTTCCGGCAACGCAACTACGCGGTTTTTCGTCAACCTGCACAAGTTTTTTGATGTTTTTTATTAACAGCATTATTTTTGTTTTTTGTATGATTTATAATGCAAATATACGATTAATAATGGACTTTGGTATTTGGATTTTGGTATTTGGTCGTTGGTATTTGGTCGTTGGTCGTTAGTCGTTGGTCGTTGGTAGATATTGCGCTTGGTTTGATTTTGTGCATAAATTAATATCCCACAAAGACACAAAGAACACAAAGATTTTTTATTCTGCAAAATCGTAATTCGTAATTCGTAATTTCGTAATTCGTAATTAATTCGTAATTAAATCGTAATTCGTAATTTCGTAATTCGTAATTAAATCGTAATTCGTAATTAATTCGTAATTCACAGTTATTTTTGTATCTTTGCTAATTGAAAAAACAAATATATGTCAGTATCAACAGCTATAATTGCATTGGGTTGTTTGATTTTTTTGTCGCATATTTTTAATGCTTTGTTTGAGCGCACAAAAATTCCGAGCGTAATATTTCTTATCTGCATAGGAATTTTTATTGGTCCAATGATTATGACTTGGGCTGACCCAAAGGATTTGGGAAGTTTCGGGAATGTATTTACAACTATTACATTTATCGTAATTTTATTTGAAAGCGGCACAGACCTTAACATTCACGACATCAGAAAATCAATAGGCAGGGCTACGGCACTTACGGTTACGTGTTTTATAGAAACGCTTATAATATCGTCGTTGGCTATTTTTATGCTTACCGATTTGGATTTTATGAGTTGCATTTTTATTGGTTCGGTTATTGGCGGAACTGCTGTTGCTGTGGTTATTCCGATTGTAAAACAACTGAAATTAGGCGAAAGGTCAACAACAATTTTATCGCTCGAATCGGCGTTCAGCAGTGTGTTGTGTTTGATTATTAGTTTGGCAGTATTTGAAAATATGAAATCGGGCGAAGTAAGCATTATTAAAATTATAATAAACATGATTGTTTCGTTTGTTGTTGCGTCTATTTTTGGCGCGTTACTTGGCTTTGCGTGGGCAATTTTTCAGCATCGCGTTTTGAAAAATGCAAAAAATATGATGTTTGCATCATTTGCTTTTGCATTTATAATTTACGGCGTTTGCGACCAAGTGAACATCAACGGAGGCACGGCGGTGCTTGTGTATGGAATTATTTTGGGAAATATAAATTATTTTTCAAAAAACAAAATTCTGAGCAAACTTACATTAGGCGAAGATTTAATTCTTAATGAAAATCACCGTACATTTTTTTCGGAAATAGGTTTTGTTTTGCAAACATATTTCTTTGTTTATGTAGGGATAAGTTTAAAATTCAGCGCGGTTAATTTATTTGTTGTGAGCATGATAGTTTCCGTTCTTGTTTTTATCGGACGACAATTTATGACGATATTTATTATTTCGAGAGGAACGCCTAAATTTGAACGCGAAATAATTTCGATAATGGCGCCAAAAGGACTTGTTGCAGCAGTTATGGCATCGCTGCCGCTGCAATATGGCTTGGATAACGGCGACGAAATTCAGGGAATTGTTTATTACACAGTGTTTATAAGCATTTTGCTTTGTTCGCTTTTGGCGGCAAATATCAAGCATCAAACAAAAAACTTAAATAAAACAAACGAATAAACATAAAATAATTGTGAAATATTAAAAAATAAATAATAATTTTGGCGCGAATTTTAGCAATAGATTACGGACAAAAACGTGTTGGGCTTGCAGTAACCGACAATTTACAAATAATAGCAACAGCGTTGGATACAGTACATTCAAAAGATGTTATTCAATACATTTCAGAATATATTAAACTCGAAAATGTGGAAATGTTTGTTGTAGGATATCCAAAAGATTTACAAAATAAATCGACAGATGCAACAAAATACGTAGAAGCATTTATAAAGCAACTCGGCAAAGTTTTTCCCGATATTCCGATTGAAAAAACAGACGAACGTTTTACATCAAAAATCGCATTTCGCGCAATGATAGATGGAGGCTTAAAAAAAACCGACAGACGCGATAAAGCTATGATTGACAAGGTAAGCGCAGTTATAATTTTACAATCGTATCTTGAGCAAAAACAAAACGAAAAAGACAGAAATACAAAATAAAATTAGAGATTAACGAATAAAATTTGATATTTATGATATTGCCAATTTATGTGTACGGCTCGCCCGTATTGAAAAAAGAAACAGAAGAAATAGACCAATCATATCCCGAACTGCAAACATTTATTGCCGATATGTTTGAAACAATGGCAAACAGCGACGGCATTGGTTTGGCAGCCCCGCAAGTAGGAAAATCAATTCGCATATTTGTGCTTGACGCAAGCCCTTTTGCCGAAGATAATCCCGAACTTAAAGATTATAAAAAAGTTTTTATAAATCCGAAAATATTAGAGCTGGCAGGCGAGCGAATATGCTACAACGAAGGCTGTTTGAGTTTCCCAAAACTTCACGAAGATGTTTATCGAGAATCGTTTGTCAGAATTGAATATTTTGACCAAAATTTTGAAAAACACGACGAGTGGTTTGAAGGAATTGTGTCGCGAATAATTCAGCACGAATACGACCATTTGGAAGGAAAACTTTTTACAGAACGCTTGTCAGCAATACGGCGAAAACTAATAGCATCAAAGCTTAAACGAATCACAAAAGGTGATTTTTCAGCAGCATATAAAACTAAATTATAAATTAAAAATGTAATATTATGGGAGCATTTCACGCTTATGATATTCGCGGAATTTACAACGTCGATTTTAATAAAAACGATGTTTACAAAATAGGATTTTATCTTCCGCAATTATTGAAAACAAACGAAATTCTGGTTGGCAGAGATGTACGAACATCATCGCCCGAAGTTTTTGAATACCTGTGCAAAGGCATAACAGATGCAGGCGCAAATGTAGTCAGCATAGGATTAGCAACTACGCCAATGGTGTATTTTGCTACATCAAAATATAATTTTAAAGCATCGGTGCAAATTACAGCATCGCACAACGGTCGCGAATACAACGGATTAAAAGTATCGCGCGAAAATGCGTTGCCTGTTGGATTAGACACAGGGCTTGGAGAATTGCAAAAAATGATAACATCGCAAACGCCTGTACCTGTTGAAAATAAAGGCGAAATTAAAACATTAAATGCAAAAGATGATTATCTCGGTTTTTTGAAAAAATATCAAGGCAACTACGATAATCTGAAAATAGGCGTTGACGTGTCAAACGGAATGGCAGCCTTGCTTATAAAAGATTTGCTTGGCAATAAACCGATTTATATTTATGATGAACTTGACGGAACTTTTCCTAATCACGAAGCCAATCCGCTGATTCCCGAAAATGTTGCCGATTTGAAAAAATTAGTAACCGACAATAAGTGCGATGTAGGTGTTATTTTTGATGGCGATGCCGACCGCGTAATGTTTGTTGACGAAAAAGGTCAGTTTGTGTCGCCCGATTTAATGATTGCCGTTTTGGGACATTATTTTCTCGAAGATAAAAACATGAAAGCAAAAGTGTTACAGGATATTCGCACATCAAAAGCAGTAGGCGAATATCTCGAACAATTTGGTGCAGAAATGCACACATGGCGAGTAGGACGCGCTTTTGCCGCTCCCAAACTGCGCGAAATAGACGGACTTTTTGGCGGCGAACTTGCAGGACATTTTTACTTCAAAGATTTTTTCTACTCCGACAGCGGAATGTTGGCTTGCCTCATAATTCTTGATGTCATTGCAAAAATGAAACAAAAAGGAATTTCGTTGAGCGAACTGATTTCAAAGATAAGCGTATATAAAAATTCGGGCGAGATAAATTTTAAAATTGAAAATAAACAAGCAGCAATAGATGCCGTTTGCGAATATTTTACAACAACAGAAAAACCAACAAAAATCATGGATTTCGACGGTTACAGAATAGAATTTCCCGATTGGTGGTTTAATATTCGCCCATCGAATACCGAACCGTATTTGCGATTTCTTGCCGAAGCAAAAACCGAAGAATCACTTGCCGAAAAAGTGAATAAAACTAAGGAAATTTTGCAGAAATTTATGTAATGTAAAAAGCAAATCAATTACGAATTACGAAAATTACGAATTACGATTTTTTTTGTTGATTTGTTTTTTGCTTTTTGTTGATTTGAAAAAGCACACAGATAACGCAGATGTTACAGATTTTCACAGATAAAAATTGAATTGCCAACAGCTTTAGCTGTTTGGAACAGAATAATATTAACAAACAGGCTTTAGCCGAAATTTCTTATATATTTTGGCTAAAGCCTGTGAAAATTGCTCTTGTTCGGCTTTGATGTTTAATAATTGTAGAGACGTGGCGTGCCGCGTCTCTACATGTACAAATCATCATCTGACAAAGATTATTTTTGTTCACTTTTATTATTGCTGTCAATTGCCGCTGCAATTTTATTACTGAATAAAAGCGCAACAGCAATAACAGTTGCTAAAATTAATCCTGCGCCTATGCTTCCTCTGAACCCCTCACCCCCATCTATCTTTGTTATTATATAAAGACAAATGAGAATGATGCAGCAGACCAAAGCCGTAATTTTTGCAAGTC
>JAITOP010000258.1 GCA_031289895.1 Prevotellaceae bacterium | reverse complement strand
TTTATAAAATTAAGCAGTTCGATAATTTTTTCGGGTTCGTTGGTTGTAACGAGTTTTAGGCGGGTTTCTTTAAAATCGGGTAAACCTTTAAAATAACTACTCAAATGTCGGCGCATTTCAAGCACGCCAACACGTTCGCCTTTTACTTCTACTGATTTTTTGAAATGATTTTTTGCTATTTCAACACGCTCGGCAACAGTAGGTTCGGCAAGCAATTCGTTGGTTTTTATATAATGTTTTACGTTTTTGAAAATCCATGGTTGCCCGTAAGTGGCGCGACCAATCATAATTGCATCAACGCCGTAATCGTCAAACATTTTTTTTGCTTTCGCGGCACTGTCAATATCTCCGTTTCCGATTACGGGAATATACATTCGCTGATTTTTTTTAACTTCGCCAATAAGCGTCCAATCGGCTTCACCTTTATAAAGTTGCGAGCGTGTGCGTCCATGAATTGTTATTGCTGCAATTCCCACATCCTGCAATCGTTCAGATAGTTCTACAATTATTTTATTATTTTCATCCCAACCCAAACGTGTTTTAACGGTTACGGGAATTTTAACAGCATTAACAATTTGCCGAGTCATTTCAATCATTTTATCGGGAAACTGCATCATTCCCGAACCCGCGCCGCGCGTAGCAATTTTGCGAACAGGACATCCGAAATTAATATCTATCACATCCGGATTTGCTTGTTCAGCAAGTTTGGCGGCTTCAACCATCGGTTCAATTTCGTGTCCGTAAATTTGTATTCCGATAGGTCGTTCGTAATCGAAAATATTAAGTTTTGCCACCGATTTTGAGGCATCTCTTATAAGCCCGTCGGCAGCAATAAATTCGGTGTATATCATATCTGCGCCGAAATGTTTGCAAATATAACGAAACGATGGGTCGGTAACATCCTCCATCGGGGCTAAAAAAACGGGGTTATCGCCTAATTTTATGTCTGATATATTCATAATATACGTGAAATTTCGTTTTGCAAAGTTAATAAATGTTTCAAAATACGATTTATGGCATATAATTTTGTATTTTTGTACCATAAATAAATATAAACTATGAAAAGACTTATTATTATTTCGCTGATGATGTTTTCGTTAATAACATTAACATCGGCACAGCAAGCAACAGCCGGTAAATCGGTAAAATTTACCTTGAAAGAATTGCAAGGTAAAGTAATGTCTAATTCGAATTACGATGGTTACATGATGTACGCTACGGGGCGTTATCAGGTTTACGTCAGTTCTGAAACTCAAAAAATTGCGATACAAAACATAACTACAAAAAAAGAAGTTATGACGCAAACAATAAACGAGCCTAACGAATATACGAAATTAGAACCTCATTTTTTTGTTCCTGATTATCCAAATTTTCCTGTGATATTAATGCTCGAAGAGGTAATTGACGGTTCAAGCAATGGACAACATGTGATTTTGATGGACAAAGGTCAGGCTCACTACTGCGGATTTATCAATCTTGCCGCCGACAAAGGCGAAGGAGCAGCTATTACAAAATATTTGCTGATTGATATGAAAGCAGGATTGATGACATTTACATTTGCACCCGAAGCCAGCATATTCAGTTGGGAAAATTATGAAATTTACAAAGGCAAAGAACTTGGATTTGAACTTGATACGCAAAATGCAAAAAACGGTTTACGACCGTCACAAAATTCAGCGTATAAAACAGTTGGCGGTTCGGGAAATTATCCTGCTCCCGAAGTAAAACTTGATACCAAGTCAAATGAAAAACAGCCAAAAAAAGAAGAAGAAACTACTTGGTAAATTTGATGTAATTTAATGATTAAAAAGACATTCTTAAAATTGGAATGTCTTTTTTTTAATTAAGAATTAAAAATTAAAAATTAAGAATTATGGAGTTTATTATTTATAATCAATTGTTTATGTGTTGTTTCATTGTGTTTGCATAATTTATACTAAACAGTTACCAAACCCTTATTTTGGAAAGCCGCCCTTAGTAGCAGAGCATTAGCCTCGATATTCTACCCTTATTCCCTTATTTACAATATTTTAATAAGAGAATAAGGGTATGCGCTACTTGTTTTCGGCTACTAAGGGAACTTTTTGTAAATAAGGGTTTTATATGTTATTTATTTTCTATACCTGAATCGGTATTTTGATAACTGTTTGGTATTAATTCACTTTGCCTCTACAATACAAAAAAATGCAGGGTGCAAATTAGCACCCCACATTCGTAATTCGTATTTTTTAATTCTTAATTAAATTTACGGTCTTTTCACTACAAAAACAGATTGAGCGTTACCGGAGAGCGGTTGCGCTTCGCCGTTTTTCCAGATAGAATAGCCGCCTGCTACATATACATCGCCGTCGAATACAAAAACAGAATTGGCTTGAATACTGCCATACTGCGTGTCGTTGGGGAGCGTTTGCGCTGTGCCGTTTGTCCAGAGTATGGGTGTGGCTCTGCCTGTAGCCATGTCGGATTTGTATCCTGCTACATATACATTGCCGTCCGATACAAAAACAGAAGTGGCAAAAACATTCTGCGTAGCG
>JAITOP010000152.1 GCA_031289895.1 Prevotellaceae bacterium | reverse complement strand
GAAAAATTAGGTGTAAATGAGGTTAATAAATAAAATGTTTGTAAGCAGCATATTGCAAAAAGCATAAATCATAAAAGTATTTAAAAATCAATGATGTAACGAACTTGCGAAAGTTGAATTCAATAATAAATATTCAATCGCCATTAATCTCTTTTTGAAGTTTTTTGCTTAGTGAATTAAACACTAATAAATACGATTGGTCGAGCATATTTTTTAGCACATCTTCGGGTACGTTTCCGCCCAAAAGCATTGAACTCCAATGCGTTTTATACATATAATATTCGGGCGTAATATCTTTGTAGCGGTTGCGCAATTCTTCGCCATAATCGGGTTCTAATTTTACCGAAATTATTGGTTTGCCTTCGCCGTCGTTGCCAATCATTGCAAACATTTTTCCACGAATTGTGTAGCGAATTGCGTCCCACTCTGCTTTATAATCTTCTTCTACGCCTTTTTTGGCAAGACAATATGACTGAATAAAATCGTAATTCATGTTTTATGCTTGTTTTTCGGCAAATCCGAGAACGTAACCGTTGTTGTCTTTCATATAAAATTCGCGCATACCATACCACGTTGTATGTATTTCGGTAGTTTCTGCGTTTTTGCTTTTTACATAGTTGTAAAGGCTTTCAATATCTTCAACATACATATAAAATGATACGCTTGCGCCAACCGGTTGTTGTTGTGCAAACACAGATTGAAACAAGTTTTCAAACGCAGTATCATTTTTAAACGAATCGATACGTTGAAAAAAAAATTCAACATTATCTTTTACAACCATTGCAGAAACATATTCTTTGTTGTCTGCCAATTGTTGGTCAACGCCGTCCTGTGTTTCGGGAACAGCCATAATCAGGTTAAATCCTAAAATATCCTGATAAAAACTAACGGTTTGCTTAACATCGGCAACCGCAAAATTCGGAGTAATTTTTGTTATTTTCATTGTATATAAATTTTATTTTTTTGCAAAAATACACCAAATAAATCATTTATCAGGTGTAAAAAAACGACTTTTTTGTGATGAAAAATAAACAAAATATAGCAGATGACAAAAAAATCCCGATGGGGACTTTATGTTGGTGAAATGTACAAATTCCCTGAATTTACACGAATAAATAATAAAAAATATTTTGCCACTAATTGCACTAATTTACACGAATAAATAATGAAAAAACATTTTGCCACTAATTGCACTAATTTACACGAATAAATAAATAATTAGTGTTAATTCGTGTAATTCGTGGCTAAAAATATTAGTGTTAATTAGTGTAATTCGTGGCTAAAAATATTTAAGGATGAAAAAAAACGTAGGGATTATCGCTCGGTAGAGTTATAAATACCACGACAACTTGGCAGCCCGTTAGAACTGACACCAACAAAAGCAGAGGTCGCAAACCTACGGCTTGCAATACGAAAGGTGGTTCTTTTTTCTACCAAGCGATGCAAACCTACGGCTTGCTCTTATTGATAAAAACAATCTTTTACAATTTATTTATTTTTCATTACTTAATATCGAAAATGTGCGGGCGAATTTCCTGTAAGCGCGTGAAAATCTTTTATCATGTGATTATGGTCGTAGTAGCCGCAATCGATGGCTATTGAAAAAAGATTTTTTTGCGAATTGTTTTTCATTTGTTTTATGGCATTTTTTAACTTTACAATTTTAGCAAATGTTTTTGGTGAAATGCCTGTCGATTTTTTAAATCTTCGTTCGAAATGCCGCTGAACAATACATACTTCCGAAGCAAGCGTTGCGATGGCTAACATTCCGTTTGATTTATTAATTAAATCTATGGAATAAAGTATTTGGCTGTCGATTTGAAATATCGAAGAGCGTTTGGCGAGTAAATAATTATTCATGTAACCGATAATTTGTTCCGCCGATTTTTTTTCGGGCAAAGTTTCGTAAAACTGTTTGTCAAACAAGGTTTCAACCAATGTCATATCTACTCGGCGGTTGGTGAAATTTTCGACAGGAACGCGAGTAAAAGCCGTAATTGCTGCGGGTTTAAAACGAATACCGAACATTTGCACTTGTTTTTCAAAAATCACATCGAAAACCGAAGTCATTGTTCCTGCAATATTCGGATAATATTTTTTTAATCCGTTTTCAGCCGACATATCGCCAAATGAAAACACAATATCTACGCAACCATCAGGCAAAATGCCGAATGATTTTCTACAATCAACATAGCCGCTCGCAATCCAATACACTTCTACCAGCGGCGTTAATCGTAAGTCAGGTTGATGTTCGCTGTACATTGTTTTTATCCGCAAATCTTTTTGAAAACTCTCAAAGCATTTTCACCTAATATTTTTTTAACTTCTTCGACTGTATAATCGTTGTCGAATAAGGCTTTGGTGAGATTTGGAAATTTTGAAACATTTTCTAAACCTTCGGGCGTTATATCAATTCCATCAAAATCAGAGCCAAGCGCAATGCTATCAACGTTTCCCGTGAGGTTTCGGATGTAATTGATGTGATTCATTACATCGGCAATTGTGGCTTTATCGGTATTATTTAAAAAATACGGATAAAAAACCGAACCAATAACTCCGCCGCGCCGCGCGATTTCTTTGATATGCTCGTCGCACAAATTACGTTTACAGTTGTTTACGTTGTACGCTCCCGAATGTGTTGCAATAACAGTGGCATCGGTGTAATTGAGAACATCGTCAAGCGATTTTTTATTTACATGCGAAACATCTGTCATCACGCCAAGTTTATTGAGCCTGTCGATAACCTGTTTTCCGAATTGCGATAAGCCTTTGCCGTCATCATCGTTTGCGCCGCCGCACCATTCTGTTCCGTAGTTCCAAGCAAGAGTAAGATAGCGCATTCCTTTTGCATAAAGAATGTTGATGTTATCAATGTTGTCGCCAATAAGTTGCCCGCCTTCGAGACACAATACAGCAGCGATTTTTTCGTTATTTACTGTTGCCAGAATATCGTTGTAATTGCTCACAAGTTTTATTTCGCCGCCACATTCGTCAATATCATTATTAAGAATCTCAATAAGTTCTAATGCTCTTACAAAATGATTTTCGTGTTCGTCGGGGCGCGTCCAGATTACAAAAAACTGAACGTTTACGCCGCCTTCTTTCAATCGCGCCACATCGGTGTGATGTTTATTGTTGCCGAATAAACGATGTTCGGGATGATGAACACGTTCTTCCATATAATCGTTGTGCAAATCGACAAGTATCGCCAACTGATGAATTGTTTTATAATTATTTTCCATATTGATGCTTTTTTTAATAGCGGTTAATTGTTAATGATTAATGGTTAATCGTCCCTAATCATTAACCTCTAATCATTAATCATTAACCTCTAATCATTAATCACTAATTTAAATTGATATTCTTCCATAATTGGGTTGTGCAAAAGTTTATCGCAAATTTCTTTCACTCGTTTTTCGGCAATTTCTTTTGTTTCGGCTTCAATTTCGAGTGTAATGTGTTTGCCTATGCGCACATTTTCAATTTCGTTGTAACCATTGTTGTGCAATGTCATTGTTACGGCTTTTCCTTGCGGATTGAGCAATGCTTTAAGAGGCATTACGTCAATTTCGGATATAAATTTCATAATTTATTTGTTTTATTTTTTAAAATTGTTTTTACTGTCGATATTAAAATGTATAATATTATTGATAAACTTATTCCCGCAAAACCAAGCAGAATAATAAATATCAGCGATATTATCAAAAACATTATTTGTGTAATATTTTTATCTAAAATTTGTTTGCCTGTTTCATTAAATTTCACTTTCAGCGAAAACATTGGCAATTCGCATATCATCAACGCCGACATTACGATTGTAAGTATTACTATTGAAATATCGTTATACAAAATATTGTGTATAAATTGATATTTGCTTGCTGCTATTACTGTTGCCACAATAAATATAGCATTTGCAGGCGTAGGCAATCCTAAAAACGAGTCGTGCTGTCGTTCGTCGATATTGAATTTTGCCAATCGTAACGCCGAAAACACTGCTATAAAAAACGGAAATCCGTAAATTAAAATCCCGAGTAACGGAATTTTAAGCAAATCGTCATTTGATATGGCTAAAACTCTGTGCAGCATTGCAGCCGGCACTACACCGAAACTTATTAAATCTGCCAATGAATCTAATTCCAATCCTAATTTTGAATAAGCATGTAAAATACGCGCAAACAATCCATCGCAAAAATCGAAAAGTACAGCAAACAGTAAAAAATATGCGGCAGTCATAAAATCATCTTTAAATACAAAAACTAATGCCATACAGCCCGACAACAAGTTGAGCGATGTTATTGCATTGGGTATTATTTTTTTCATCGTTGTAAACATTTTTTCTTAACTTTGCTACAAAACTACAAAAATATGTTGAAATATTTATTATTGTGTTTATTTTTTATAAACATTTATGCTTGCAAAAACAACAGGCATACGGAAAGTACTAAAAATGAAAAATCTGATAAAACAGAAAAATACGATGTAAATATTATATCGCCGCAAAACGGACAACAGGTAAATTATGGCGATGTAGTAAATATTTCGTATCAAATAAAAGCCGACAGTTTGACTATCGATACAACTGTTTTGTTTGTTAATAATCGAGAAGTGGCGCGGTTTTCGGGAACAAATTATACGTGGACGATGAACGAAAACAACGTTGGCAGAAAATATTTGCGTTTGAGTATCCGAGCCGGCGGAAAAGAAGTTGCAAATGCCGCGTGTACATTAAAATATTTTCCGCTGCCGCCTAAATATTATAAATGTTCGGTTGTCAAACAATATTCGCACAATTCGGGATTTTTTACACAAGGTTTATTTTTTGACGAAGAATTTTTGTACGAAGGCACAGGTCAGTACGGAAAATCGGCGTTAATGAAAATTGACCTTTCAAGCGGAAATGCGGTGAAAACGGTAAATCTGAGCAATAATTTTTTTGGCGAAGGAATTACACTTTCGGGCGATAAAATTTATCAACTTACGTGGCAAGAACATCAATGTTTTGTATATGATAAAAATACTTTTGAAAAAATTTCTACAATATCGTACACCAACGAAGGCTGGGGCGTTACAACCGTTGATAATCTGCTGGCAGTGAGCAACGGTTCAACAATCATAAGTTTTGTAAATCCCGATAATTTTGCAGAAATTCGCCGAATTGAAGTCTGCAACAACAAAGGAAACGTAAGCCAGCTCAACGAACTTGAATTTATAGACGGGCTAATTTGGGCTAACGTTTGGCAAACAAATACAATTGTGATGATAAATCCCGAAAGTGGCGCAGTTGTTGGCGAAATAGACTTAAGCGGAATATATCCCAACGCCACAACCGAAGATTGCCTGAACGGCATTGCTTACGATGCCAAAAAAAATCGCGTTTTTGTTACCGGAAAACATTGGAACAGGCTTTTTGAGGTGAA
>JAITOP010000151.1 GCA_031289895.1 Prevotellaceae bacterium | reverse complement strand
GTAGCGCATACCCTTATTCCCTTATTAAAATGTTATAAATAAGGGAATAAAGGTAAAATATATAGGCTAATACTCTGCTACTAAGGGCGGCTTTTGAAAATAAGGGTTTTGGTAACTGTTTGGTATAATCTTTCTTTATCCTCCATTTGAAGATGGTGGCAATTCAAATTATAAAAGATTACAAAAAAACCGATTTTGTAGAAATGTACAAATACCCCATTGTTCGACCCCATTCGGGGTCGGGGATAATGTGTTGACATTCGTTTTCTATAACCATTTGAATCCTAACGGATTCATTCCATCTTTCATAGGTTTTTTATTTTTCATCTCCAAAATACCAACCTAAATACGGAATATTGAATACAGAATACGGAATACAGAATACGGAATACCGAATAAAATTATAAAAAGAAAGGCAAATCAACATTGATTTGCCTTTCGTACCCTTATTATTATTATTATTTATTACAGCGAGTTGTTTATTCGTTTTCCTATTTCGGTTACATGTTGTTTGAATGTTTTGTCGGTATCGTAAAGGTCTTCTACTGTTTTACATGCGTGCAAAACTGTTGCGTGGTCTTTACCGCCTATTTCTGCGCCGATTGCTGCGAGTGCGTTTTTCGTCATGCTTCTTGAAAAATACATTGCTATCTGGCGTGCCTGCACTATTTCGCGTTTGCGGGTTTTCGACTGTATTGCATCTATCGATAAGCCAAAATAATCGCAAACGATACGTTTTATTTTTGATACGGAAATTTCACGTTTTGTGGAGTTTACTAAACTGTCGATTACCAGAGTTGCCATTGGCATTGTTATTGATGTTGATTTTTTGTTTAATGTTTGTGCGAGCAATGATATCAGCACTCCTTCGAGTTCGCGGATATTGGTTGTTACTTTGCTTGCTATGTATTCTATAATTTCGTCGGATATTTCTACGCCTTCGTTGTGTATTTTCTTTTTCAATATTGTTTTGCGGGCTTCATAATCAGGTGCTTGCAATTCGGTTGTAAGTCCCCATTTGAAACGTGTTAATAAGCGTTCGTTAAGTCCGAGTAAATCTACGGGCGCTCTGTCGGATGTAAGTATCAGTTGTTTACCCGATTGATGCAGATGGTTAAATATTTGGAAAAATGTATTTTGTGTTCCTTCTCTGCCTGCAAATTCCTGTATATCATCTATAATCAATACATCCATCATTTGATAAAAATTCAGGAAGTCGATTAGTTTATTTTTATATATTTGGGCATCAACATATTGATTTTGAAATAAACTTGCCGTAACATACAGCACTATTTTTTCGGGAAATTTACGTTTGATTTCCAAACCTATAGCCTGCACCAAATGTGTTTTTCCCAAGCCCGAACCGCCAAAAATAAACATTGGGTTGAATGTATTTTTACCCGGATTATCGGATATTGACAAGCCTGCCGAGCGTGCAAGACGGTTGCAATCGCTTTCGATAAAATTATTAAATGTTTTATCCGGATTAAGTTGCGGGTCTATTTCCATTTGCCGCAAACCGGGGATAATAAACGGATTTAGTTGTTTCATATTTTCAGTAGGAAATGGCATTGACGGATTTTTTACATAAATGGCAGGGTTGGTAGGGTAGGTTACCGTAGATTCTGTGTTTACAACCTGAACGTTGTATTCCAATTCCGCAGTTTTGCCTAATACCGTGCGTAAGGCAAAACTCAATAATTCGATATAATTTCCTTCCAAATGCTCGTAGAAATACGGCGATGGAACAGAAATGGTTAATAACGAATCTTTAAGCTCTGACGCAACAATTGGTTTGAACCAAGTGTCATACGCTAAGTCATTCGACAGATTGTCTTTAATAATTTTAAGACATTTTTCCCACACATTTTTACAATTAAAAGATTTTTTCTCCATAACTATTTTTAGTATTTTATCAGTTTTCCGTTGTTGATTTTTCAATCAAGTTTTTTTTTACGGGTTGCAAAGTTCATCAAAAAAAAGGGTTTTTTCAAATTTTTTTTGTAGTTTTTTTTCTTTTTTCTTTAATCGCCTTATTTTCTGATATAAAAATTTACAAAATACAATCAACTGTAAATCAATATAATATAATTAACACATTTGATTCTTAGACTATTACAATGTTAATTTTTTAACCAACAAACAAGTAAATTATCGCAGCAAGCATCGCGCTCACCGGAATTGTCAAAAACCATGCGACCATAAGATTTTTTGTTACTCCCCAGCGCACTGCCGAAATACGTTTAACCGCGCCTGCTCCCATAATACTTCCGGTGATTACATGAGTTGTGCTGACCGGCACTTTCAGCATTTCGGTAATGTATAGCGTAAATGCGCCTGCCGTTTGTGCCGATAAGCCTTCCATTGCTGTGAGTTTTGTTATTTTGTTGCCCATTGTTTTCATAATTTTCCAGCCGCCCGACATTGTTCCTAAAGCAATAGCCGTAAAACACGAAAAAGGTATCCAGTCGGGAATATCTTTAATATCCGAAAGTTGAAGCCAGCGCGGGAATGTAGCCGAATCTATACCTGCATTAAATGTAATAAGCGATATTGCAATAATTCCCATTACTTTTTGCGAATCGTTTAAGCCGTGTCCAATGCTGAGCATCGCTGACGATATAAGTTGTAAGCGTTTAAAACATTTGTTTGCAATGCTTGGACGTGATTTTTTTGAGATATGCAATATAATTATTGATATTATACTTCCGCTAATCATTCCCAAAACAGGGGCGACAACAATAAATATTGCAATAAAAGCGATAACGCCCGAATGAATGGCTTGTAAACCGCTGTGAGCGATTGCTGCGCCTGCAAATCCGCCGATTAATGTATGCGATGATGAAGACGGTATTCCAAACCACCACGTTATAAGATTCCATATAATGGCAGCTATCAATCCTGCTAAAATAACATTTAGCGTAATAAACTGCGGAAGCACTGTTTTGGCGACTGTATTTGCAATTCCAAACTCGCCGATAAGGTATTTTGCAATAAAAAATGCAACAAAGTTGAAAACCGCTGCCCACAAAACCGCCTGAAACGGTGTAAGAACTTTGGTTGACACAACCGTAGCGATTGAATTGGCGGCATCGTGAAAACCGTTTATAAAATCAAAAAAAAGTGCAAGTAGTATTATAATAATAAGTAAAGTCATCGATTTTTTTGTTTACAATGTTATGAAATTTATATTTTGAAAATTGTTTTAATTCTGTGCATTTTTATGAATATTTTACAATTATTGTCTGAATAATTTTGCCTACATGTTCTTCGATATCAGTTATTTTCTCCAATTCAGATACTATTTCTTTCAGTTTTATGATTTCAATACCATCTTTTTCGTTTTCAAATAAATTGATAATAAAATTTTCATATACATCGTCGGCTTCGTGTTCAATATCATGCAATTCGCGACAATATTCTTTAATCATTGCCGGCTTTTTTTTGAGTACATCCAATTCGGCAATCGCTTTGCCAATGCTTATCGCCGATTTATTAATAAGTTTAGCAAGTTTTGACGCATCTTCGGGCAGTTTTTTGGGATTGTAAAGCATAATGCGTTTTGCGCAACTGTTTATTCCATCAACAACATCGTCAAGTTTGTTTGCCAAATCGTGAATGTCTTCTCTGTCGAAAGGCGTTATAAATGTTTTGTTTAACTCATCAAAAACTTTGTTTGATAAGAAATCGCCTTCATGCTCTTTTTCTTTTATTTTTTTATAATATTCAACAACTGATTGGTGATTTTCACATTGCACGCAATCAATCATGATTTCAGATGTCGCAATAAGCACATCCGATATTTTTTTTAGCAAGGGAAAAAATTTTTTCTCCTTTGGCAATAAACGATTGAAAAAAGAATTGTCCATATTTTTTTTATTTTTTAGTATTTTTTAGTATTTGGTCGTTAGTCGTTAGTATTTAGTCGTTAGTCGTTGGTATTTAGTCGTTAGTATTTAGTCGTTAGTATTTAGTCGTTAGTCGTTGGTATTAGGTCGTTAGTCGTTGGTTATTATTTCGATAAATTTTCATAATTAACTTCTTTAACTTCCTAACTTCTTTAACTTCCTAACTTCTTGACTTCTTGACTTCTTTAACTTCTCTAACTTCTTGACTTCTTTAACTTCCTAAGTTCTTTGTTCTTAATTCTTAATTTTTAATTCTTAATTTTCTCTTCACAAGTTCACTGTTTCGCCGTAAGCGGCAGCGGCAGCCTCCATAATTGACTCGCTGATAGTAGGATGCGGATGAATTGATTTTATAATATCGTGTCCTTTCACGCCTAAGTTTCTTGCTGTTACAATTTCCGAAATTATTTCTGTAACATTTGCGCCAATGCAATGAGCACCAAGAAGTTCATCGGTTGTTGCATCAAATATTAATTTTACAAATCCGTCTCGTTCGCCCGTTGCTGTTGCTTTTCCTGATGCTGTAAACGGAAATTTTCCTGTTTTAATTTGATAACCTTCAGCAATGGCGCGCTTTTCGGTTAATCCTACCGATGCTATTTCGGGCGAGGTGTAAGTGCATGCCGGAATATTTTTATAATTTATTGTTTTTACATCCATTCCTGCAATTTTCTCAACACATACAATCGCCTCAGCTGATGCTACATGAGCCAGCGCAGGAGTTGCAATAACATCGCCTATGGCATAAATGCCGTCTGCGCTTGTGCGATAAAATTCATCTACTTTTATTTTGCCTTTTTCGGTTGCGATATTCGATTTTTCGAGATTCAAACCTTCGATATTCGGCGTAATTCCTACTGCCGACAACACTATTTCGGCATCAACAGTTTCTGTTCCTTTTTTTGTTTTTATATTTATTTTGCAAATATCTCCGCTTGTATCAACGCTTTCTACTGACGAATCGACCATCACTTTTATTCCGTTTTTGCGAAACGAGCGGCTCAATTGCGCCGAAACATCATCATCTTCGTTTGGAACAATTGACGGAAGAAATTCTACAAGCCTAACCTGTGTTCCTATTGTATTGTAAAAATAAGCAAGCTCGCTGCCGATTGCGCCCGAACCTATAATCAGCATAGATTTCGGCTGTTTTGCAAGCGACAATGCCTGACGGTAACCTATTATTTTTTCTCCATCAATCATAACATTGGCAAGCGACCGTGAACGCGCTCCGGTTGCAATGATTATATGCTTTGCCGAAAATTTTTGCGGTTCATTGTTTACGTCAACTTCAATAGTATTGTTTGCGCAAAACGATGCAAAACCGTTGATTACATCAATATTGTTTTTTTTGAGAAGAAATTCTATGCCTTTGCTCATTGTTGCCGAAATATTGCGACTGCGCAAAATAATTTTCTCAAAATCTATCTGAGCGTTACATGAAATTCCGTAATCGTCGGAATGTTTTGCATATTGAAAAACCTGTGCGCTTTTCAGCAATGCTTTTGTAGGAATACATCCCCAGTTTAAGCATATTCCGCCAAGCAAATCGCTCTCAACAACAGCAACTTTCATTCCGAGTTGCGATGCGCGAATTGCGGCGACATATCCGCCGGGTCCGCTGCCTATAACTATTAAATCATAATTTGTATTCATATATTTTTTAGTTTTTTTACTATTTTTTACTTATTTTTTTAACCACAAAGTTCACAAAATTTTCACGAAGAACATAATTTTTATTCCACAATTTTCGTAATTCGTAATTTTAATTTTTAATTCTACAAGTCGTGCGGGTGAACGTATGTAATTCTATTTACCTTTTTTGCTCCGCACTCTTGCTTGTCATATTCTTCATCCCCCAGCTGCGCTACGCTTGCAAGGGGTTATTCACATTTAAGTCCTTCGGACTTTTTTTGTATTTGTTCTTCATCCCCCAATCGCTTCGCTTCATTGGGGGTTATTCACATTTAAGTCCTTCGGACTTTTTTTGTATTCTACAAATTTCGTAATTCGTAATTTCGTAATTCGTAATTGATTTTTATCCGTGTAAATCTGTCTCATCTGCGTAATCTGTGTGCCTCGTAATTTGTAATTGATTTTTTAAAATCCTGCAAAAACTCCCATAAATCCTATAATAATTCCAATCGCAAGTTTTATCAGTTTCATATAAATAAAACTTTTTTTACTCTCTGCCAGCAAAGGCAACGCCGAATGTCCATCCTGCACAAACGAATTTGCCAGCAATACGCTGAACGGAATCGCACCATTCATAAATAAAACGATAAATATTATATGTGGTCCCGATTCG
Organism: Prevotellaceae bacterium; assembly: GCA_031289895.1. Taxonomy (GTDB): domain Bacteria; phylum Bacteroidota; class Bacteroidia; order Bacteroidales; family UBA932; genus JAIRKV01. The sequence goes on along the minus strand of JAITOP010000151.1, from coordinate 1,131 downwards.
GGAATTAAGCCTACAAGCAAAGCAAGCAGCAGCACCGAAATGCGGTTATTGCTTGTCCATTCGTTGATATTGATAAAATGCAGCAAAAAATAAATCACAAGCAAAGCTCCGAATGTCCACAAAAATATTTTCAGAAAATGTTTTTTTATGATATGTCCCCACAGATGTTCGTCGAGAAAATGGTCGCTCACTTTTGTTATCACATAAAGCGTTACCAAACTTACAACGGCAAACAATATATTTATCCAACGCTCGTTGAAAACACTGCCTAAACCGTTTCCATAATAATTTTTATTGATAAAATGCGTGTCGTGCGAATGGTCGAGCAATCCGCTTACTATTCCGAATATAAAAAGCATAACGCCCGCAATAAGCACCACACGTTGAAAAGTTATATTTTTAAGATTGTTAAAGATATTTCCGTGAATATTTTCGGTCTCGTGAGTATGTATCTGAAAATGATTTTGATAAACAGGTGTTGGCGATTTTTTTACAAATAAATTAATAGTAAAACCAACGATTACGGCTGCCGAAAACAATAAAACCGTTATTTTAGCGGCAGTTTCGGGGATAGCGGCGAACAGCAAAAAAGCCTCGTCGCCCAGCGAAACAATCATTACCGCAGTAAGCGCACCGAAATTTACTATGCCGTGAGTAAAAAGCGAAACAATAACAAAACCGCCAATACAGCCCGGAATAAGCCCAAACAGCGAGGCAACAACCAATTGTTTAAACCGTGATTTTTGAAGATTCAGCAATCGCTGTCCGCCCGAAATTACGTTGATGTATTCAATAATCAACATCATCACCATTACCAAACCTGTGATAAGCAAAGAATTTCTAATAATATCAAATATTTCGTGAGCCATTATTTTTCATAAAATTGTCGCAAAGGTATAAAAAAAAGTCATAAATCGGAAGTCGAAAAAACAATTACGAATTACGAAAATTACGAATTACGATTTTGTTGAATACAAAAAAGTCTGAAAGACTTAATGTGAATAAGCCCCAATGAAGCGTAGCGATTGGGGGATGAAAAAAATTAAGAATTAAAGGACAGAACACAAAAGATTAATTGAGAATTGAAAATTATGAGTTTGTTGATTAAAAGAATATTGACAAACTTTATAA
>JAITOP010000107.1 GCA_031289895.1 Prevotellaceae bacterium | reverse complement strand
TTGCAATCGGAATGGAGCAAATACAGCAAAATAACGTCAATCATAGTAGAGTATGCAAAGCAAAATCCCAAATGGAATATTTCAATACAGACGCATAAATTTATGAATATTCCGTAGAGTGAAATCGAAAAAATATGAAAAGAAAAATTATATTAATTTTAAGTTTGTTATCAGGAATATTTGCTTATACAAAAGCACAAAACCTACCAATAAGTGAAGAATTATTTAGGCAAATAAGAATTAATTTTATAACTGATTGGGAATATTTTAGAATGAAAAAAAATCCTCTTCTTACTTATGAAGAAACACATACAGAATGGGGATATTGGAAACGTCCATCACAAGTGAAAGGACTTTTACCTGATTCTTTTTATAATAAAAATTATGAACCTGATATAAAAGTTTATCGTTGGGAAGATATTCAAAAACGCAATTTGTATTGCGAACACGTAAGAAATCCATTTTTTTTACGTTATAGAAAAGGAAGATGGACTAACTGCAATTAATATTAATATTTGGACAGATGAAGTTTTAGATACCTTACATTTAAATGTTTATGACAGTGTATTCCCTTATGACAATCGTTTTCTGGTTTATCATAATGAATATGAAGACCCGCATAAATTTATTTTTTATAGCGGTAATGTTAATTGGGAAGAAATAAAAGATACAATTACTCCTATTGCAGGCGTTGGAATGATGAGAGGAGTGCAATTTGGGTTAGAATATGCAACACGAATGGAACAAAAAATGATAGATTCACTTCGTAAATTACGTCCTGAATATCCTGATTATGTCTATGCTACGGCAGATGAATCATTTATCTCACGCGGTAGAATTTTAATAGCAGGACGTAAAAACAACCTTTTCTCTTACATAGAATTTCTATTTTATTCTGATGACTCAACTAAAACAAACGACAAAAAAGGCGTTTATTATGAAATGCGCTATTTGCTACCCACAAATATAACTTCCATTACAGAACGCCGTATGGTAAAAAGGAAATTAACAGAAGAAGAACAAAACAAAATGTTAAGAAGTTATTTAAGAAATTTTAGAGATGTGACATTCGAAATGGAAATTAAAGAGTTTGAAGAAGCAATGGAAAAACAGGATGAAATAGAATAAATAATCATAAAAAAATTAAAAATGAATATATCCCGTTAAGAGGCATTTGTAATGCCGCTCGGAAACAAAAAACAATTTGTAATAGATAAATAATTAAAGCAAATGAAAAATATAAAACAATATGAGAACAACAGAATATGTGTGTCGGATTGCAAATCCGATAATATTAAAAAAGCGGCATTGCAAATGCCGCTTAACGGGGGGCTAAAAAACTAAAAAAATATTTAAATAGTGTTCCATATAAAAATAAACATATAACTATTTGGCATTTAAATAGCGATGAATCAAGATACATTATTAGACGATTTTTTGCTGATGGTACATATATAGAAAAATATACAAGTCCATATTGGATATCTTTTATATTTATTATGTTAGGAATTATCATCTTATCTTCTGCATTAAGTTATGGGTAGTGTCATAAATTGATTGATTCAAAAGTAAAAAATACTGATTATAAGATATTTCATTTGCCATATCAGTCAATTTGTGACACTACCAAGTTATGTAATAAAACATCCTGAAGAATTAAGTAAAAAAAATAAATTATAAAAGATTATTTTTATCAATAAGGGCAAGCCGTTAGGTTTGCATCGCTTGGTAGAAAAATGAACCACCTTTTGTATCGCAAGCCGTAGGTTTGCGACCTCTGCTTTTGTTGGTGGCAGTCTGAAAGGACTGCCGTGTTGACGCGGTATTTATAATTCTACCGAGCGATAATCCTTACGGGATTTTTTTCATCTATTATAAATGTTTATTTTTCATTACTAAAAAAGAAGAAAAAAGGACATTGACAAGAAACAATAAAATAACATAACACACAAAACAATATGAAAACACTTATAAAAATATGTATGTAGGTAATTGTTTTTAACTTCTCAAACTAAACTAACGACAACGACTAATGACTAACGACCAACGACTAACGACCAAATACCAACGACTAACGACTAACGACTAACCCAACGACCAACGACTAACGACTAACGACCAACGACTAACAACCAACGACCAACGACTATTCCATCGCCCCTGCAACAGCATTTGCCACCAATGCCCGCAAACGTACAACGCTGCCTTTATCGTCGGGGTGAACTCGGTTTGTTAATAATATTACTGCCGTTTTTGTGTCGGGGTCTATTATCAGGGATGTGCCTGTGTATCCTGTGTGTCCGTAGGTGTTTAAGCCGAATATGTCGCCATTGTTTGAGGCGTATGGTGAATAAATATCCCAGCCTAATGTGCGTCCAAATTGTTTCACCGATTGTGGAACTGTGCGCATCAATTTTACGGTGAGAGGGCTTAAAATCGTTTTGCCGTTTTGCACCGATTTCCCGTCATTTAATAATGCTGCCGCCAGAATTGCAATATCGTCGGCATTAGAGAAAACGCCTGCATTTCCAGAAACGCCATCGTTCATTATGCGAGCCAGCGGGTCGTGAACTTTACCTGTTATTACACTTCCGTCCGGTTGTTTTTCGGTTGGAGCGCAAAGTGCAAGGGTTTCGGCTGTGGGATTGTAATCGGTGTGTTTCATATCCAACACATCAAAAATATTTTGTTTTGCAAAACTACGCAAATCCTGTCCCGAAATGGTTTCAATAATTCGCTGAAGCGTGATAAAATTCAGGCAACTGTATTGAAATTCTGATTTGGGCGCAAAATCGCGTTTGCACGTTGCTATATGTTCAATCAGACCATCTCTGTTTGGCGCGCCGTACTTTGCTTTTAGGCTGTCAACATCTGCGTAAGGCGGCAAACCCGAAGTGTGCGTCATCAAATCTATAATTTTTATATCTGTGGGGCGTCCTTTTTCTTTTTCCCAACCTTTGTATCCGTTAATATACATACGCACGTTATCGCTCAGACGCAGTTGTCCGCGTTCGATAAGAATCATTGCGCAAATTGCAGTTGACATCGATTTGCTTACCGATGCCATGTCAAATACCGTATTTTCTGTCATCGGCACAATATCGGGATATACTTGTTTGTTGCCGTAAGCCTTTATGTAAGCCATTTTTCCGTTGCGAACCACCGCAAGCACCGCTCCCGGAATTTCTTTTTTCTCTATTGATTCGAGAATAACCTTGTCGGCATTTTTTAGTTTTTCGATGTTCAAACCAACATCACTTGGTTTTACACGTTCAAGTTGCGCCATTGCTTGCGATGCAAACAAAATTAATGTAACTGCAATTAAAATTTTTTTCATTGTTTTTTTGTTTTTTATTTATGATTTATAATTTATTTTTTAACTTTCAACTTTTCAACTTTCAACTTTTCACTTTTCACTTTCAACTTTTCACTTTTCACTTTCAACTTTTCACTTTCAACTTTCAACTTTTAACTTTTAACTTTATGAAACTTCTTTTCGTCCCGCATTAAGGGCTTTAACATTGAGTTCGGCAACATCATTTCCTTTTGATAAAAATAAACTGCGAACAGCATTTTCAATACTTTCAAATTTAATATTTATAAAATGCGATGCCGCGCCAAGCATAACCATATTCGACGAACGCGGCGACCCTATATCTTTTGCAATAGCATCGGCATCAAGAATTATATTTTTAGGATTTTTCTTGATTTCATCAATCACCGCTTCTATCTCGGGATAATTCGGAATATTTATATATGGTGTATTATTTGTAATAATTCTGCCGTTTTTATTCAGATACGGCAAATACCGCAACGATTCCATCGGTTCTATTGCAATGATAATATCGGCGTTGCTTGTCGGAATTAAATCCGAAGCAATTTCTTTGTCCGAAATGCGAAGATTTGATTGTACATCTCCGCCGCGTTGGCTCATGCCGTGTACTTCGGCTTGTTTGATAAATAACTTATTTTCGATAGCGGCAAGTCCTATTGCTGCTGCAATAGATAATATTCCTTGTCCGCCCACGCCTGCTAATATAATATCTGTTTTCATTCTATATTTTTTTTGTATTCAGTATTCAGTAATCAGTAATCAGTATTTAGTCGTTAGTATTTAGTCGTTAGTCGTTCTTAATTTTTAATTCTTAATTTTTAATTCTAAAGTCGTTAGTCGTATTAATCACATTATTTCTTATTCGTGTAAATTAGTGTAATTCGTGGCTATTAATCACATTCTCACATTAATCACATTCTCACATTAGTCATTATCTTTTCGCTTTCATTCGTCTGGCAAATGTTTGAATACATTCGCGTTGTGCTATTATTACCGAAACGCCGTCATATTTCATTTCATCTTTTAATATTGTAAGATTTTCTTCAAAATTCTTTTTCAAAGGTGTTATTAGGCGAATATGTTCAGTGTCAACGCCAATGCCTTTGCATATTTCTGCGATTTTGTTTGTTCCCGACGAGTCTTGTCCGCCTGTCATTCCTGTTGTATAATTATCTGAAATTATTATTGTTATTGGCGATTTTTCATTTACTGCATCGAGCAATCCTGTCATTCCCGAATGTGTAAAAGTTGAATCGCCGATTATTGCAATTGCCGGCACAAGTCCTGCATCGGCTGCACCTTTTGCCATAGTTATCGACGCGCCCATTTCTACGCAGGTATCAATCGCATTAAACGGCGGTAAAGCCATAAGAGTATAGCATCCTATATCCGAAAAAACTCTTCCTTTGCCGTAGTCGCTCACCGCATTATTCACCATTTCGGCAACATCGCGATGACCGCATCCCTGACATAATTGCGGCGGTCGTGAGGCTACCAAATCGGGAATATCGCAAGGTTCGTCAACATCAAATTTCAACGCTTTTGCTAAAATTGTCGGTGTAAGTTCTCCTGTTCGGGGAATATCGCCGCTCAAACGTCCGCGTATTTTTGAATTATCGTGTATAAATCCTTTCAGCATTTCTTCTACCACAGGATAGCCTTCTTCGGCAACAAGAATTTGGTTACATTCGTTATAAATTTTTTCAACAAAATTGCGCGGCAGCGGATATTGCGATATTTTTAACACAGGATATTCGCAAGGTTTATCACCGTAATTTTCCATAAGATAATTATATCCGATTCCCGTTGTAATTATTCCCAGCGATTTATTTTCACCATCAATATATTTGTTGAATGGCGATTTTTCGGATAATTGCTGCATCGTTTTTTGTTTTTCAAGCAGCGATTCGTAATTGTGGCGGGCGATTGCGGGCAAAAGTATAAACTGTTTTGCTGTTTTTGGAAGATGTAAATCGTTTTGCTGTTTTGGCGATTTTGTTGCTACATTCGAGCGTGAGTGCGCCAAACGGGTAGTTATTCTTATCATAACGGGCAAGCCGATATTTTCAGAAAGTTCAAAAGCCGTGTAAGCCATATCGTATGCTTCTTGCTGATTGCAAGGTTCTAATATGGGAATCATTGCAAATTTTGCATACACGCGCGAGTCTTGCTCGTTTTGCGATGAGTGCATCGAAGGGTCGTCGGCAGAAACAACAACCAAGCCGCCATTAATTCCTGTGATTGCAGAATTCATAAATGCATCGGCAGCAACATTTAACCCCACGTGTTTAAAGCAAACTAAACAACGTTTTCCTGCATACGACATCCCGATTGCCGACTCAAACGCTGTTTTTTCATTTGCCGCCCAAACACGGTGAATATTAGTTTCAGCCGCAGTTTTGCTATGTTGAATATATTCCATTATTTCTGTCGAAGGCGTTCCCGGATAAGCGTAACAGCCCGATAATCCTCCATCAATTGCACCTTGTGCTATCGCTTCGTCACCTAAAAGTAAGATGTTTTTCATTATTCAATGTTGTTTTTTTGCAAAAGTAATAAAAAAGTTTATAAAATCAATAAAAAATTGTATTCCGTATTCGGTATTCAGTAGTTGGTATTTGGTCGTTGGTATTTGGTCGTTGGTACTTAGTCGTTGGTCGGATGTTAGATAAGTTTATAAAGTTCATAAAGTTTTTAAAGTTATAAAGTTTTTAAAGTTTATAGTTTTTAAAGTTCATAATTTTTTTTTATTAGAGTTTATATTTAACAATAAATTATAGCGTTATTTTTCATATCTTTGCAGAAAAAATCAAAAGATGCAATACGAAAAAATCAAAAAAAATGCGCCACAATTGTTGAGTATGACTGGTATGACGACAGATGAATTTTCAGCCTTATTACCTGCATTTAAGGCGGAATGGGACGAATATTATTCGCGTTTTACACTGAAAAAACAACTTCGTTCGAGGCAATCATACGGGCGTAAGACGAGTAATTTACCAAAGATAGAAGACAAATTGCTGTTCATTTTATCCTATCTGAAAAACAATCCGTTACAGGAGTATCACGGCGCGATGTTTGATTTAACACAGCCGCAATGTAACGACTGGATTCATTTACTTATTGAAATTTTGCGCAAAACGCTCAAATCACTATGCGAATTGCCCGAAAGAAACGCATATAGAGCGCAACATATTCTGCGACAATATGATAACGTTTTGCTTGACGGCACAGAGCGACCTATTCAGCGACCGCAGGATTCGGACAGGCAAAAATC
>JAITOP010000068.1 GCA_031289895.1 Prevotellaceae bacterium | reverse complement strand
TTGTTCATTTTCAGTTTGTTCGTCTTCTTTTTTCGGTTCTTTTTCTTTTTCTTCTGTTATTGAGTTTTCATCGTTTATTTTTTCTTCTGTTTCTTGTTCATTTTCAGTTTGTTCGTCTTCTTTTTTCGGTTCTTCCGATTCTTTTTCTTCTGTTATTGGGTTTTCATCGTTTACTTTTTCTTTTGTATTTTGCTCATTTTCAGATTGTTCTTCTGTTGTTGATTCTTGTTTGACTTGGTCATCTTCGCTGATTTCATCATCATTAAAATTTTGCAATTCTGCATTATCATAATTTTGTGATGGGTCGCATAAACGGTAGTATAAAAAATCGCGATATATGCTGTAAACGGCTGCCTTGCTCAGATTTTTTTCAAAATCGTCTTTATCAAGTTTTTTTGTTTCAATTGCTAATAATTGCTGACCGATTGAAAACCAAGGATTGTCGGCAACAATATTTCGCAGGGCTTTCAGTCGTTTTTCCGACGAGCGCGATTCCATCTTCATTATTAATATCAGCGAGGATGCGTTCATAATTTACCAGTTTGCAACAGATGCGTTAAAAATATCTTCAATAAGCTTATCTACAATGGTTTTTATAAGCCCGTCCTGAACGCTGCTCAGGCTTTGTGCGCTGTTAAAATCGGCGTATGCAGGAAAATCTTTATCAAAACTCCATTTATCGTCATGTTTATTTATAAATTTCACATGTACGGTGATCATCAGGCGGTTTTGCGAGGCAATTTCTTCTGCCGTTACCGCGATAGAAGTTACTGAATATCCGCGAATTTCGCCTTCAAACGACATATCGGCATCTTTTGTAACAAGTGTCAGCGGCGTTTGTTTTATAAATTTATCTTTCAACGCCTCTGTAAATGTGCTACTTAGCGTAGGCACAACGATAGGCGCAATATTCTGAAAATAATCGATACTTACGCTTTTCGCCGTTCCGTATGATGCGCCGGTAAACGAATAAAGACCGCACGAAGTCAGCATTACGCTTGAAAATAAAAAAAGTGAAAAATATATGCTTTTAATTTGATTTTTTTTCATATTACATTGATTTAATCATTGATATTGTGGTCTTTAATTTTTCTATAAAGTGTGCGTTCCGAAATTCCGAGTTCTTTTGCCGCTTGTTTACGTTTGCCGTGATATTTTTCGAGTGCTTTGCGTATTAATTCAATTTCCTTATCATCAAGCGATAGCGATTCGTCAACAATTTCTTCGGTTTCGGTAATATTTTTATGTTTTGCCGTGATATTCATTGCTGCGGGATTTGCCGATGTTACAATATTTTGCTGAGCAAAATCGGCTGCTCCGTCGGCTGGATAATACGCCGCTGTGCGACCAAGACTTAAATCGTGAACTACTTTTTTCAGCTCATTCATGTCTGCTTTCATGTCGAACAATATTTTATAAAGAATTTCACGTTCCGAATCAAACGAATTGCCGTTGTGCGCTTTCCCGTAAATCACAGGCAATGTTGATGTTTGGTCGGGTAAATATTGTTTCAGTATATTTTCATCAATTTTGCGCGATTCTTCAATTATTGATAACTGTTCGGTAATATTTTTCAATTGTCGGATATTTCCCCGCCAATCATAATTTTCGAGCAAAACACGGGCTTCGCTGCTTAGCAAAACAACAGGCATTCTGTATTTTTCGGCAAAATCGGAGGCAAATTTTCTGAATAGTAAATATATATCGTCTTTACGTTCGCGCAAAGGCGGAATATTTATTGGAATTGTGTTTAAACGATAATATAAATCTTCGCGAAAACGCCCGTTCTGTATAGCCTGCGACAAATTTATGTTTGTAGCCGCAATCACTCTCACATTGGTTTTTTGAACAGCCGACGAACCAACTTTCATAAATTCGCCCGACTCCAATACCCGCAACAATCTAACCTGTGTTGATAGCGGTAGTTCAGCAACTTCGTCGAGAAAAATTGTACCGTTAGCGGCAACTTCAAAATAACCTTTTCGCGTTTCTTTGGCATCGGTAAACGAGCCTTTTTCGTGTCCGAAAAGCTCGGAATCGATTGTACCTTCGGGAATTGCGCCGCAGTTTACGGCTATATATTTATTATGTTTGCGTAAACTTAAATTGTGAATTACCTGCGGAAAAAATTCTTTTCCAACGCCACTTTCGCCTGTTATCAACACAGACAAATCGGTCGGCGCAACCTGACAAGCAATATCCAAAGCTCTGTTGAGTTCGGGATTATTGCCGATTATTCCGAAACGTTGTTTAATTTGTTGTATGTCTGCTGTCATAATGAGTTTATAATCAAATAAATATTCCACATAACTATATTTATAACTGACAAAATTACATATTTTTTTAGAGAATAACAAATGGTGAAAATTAAAAATTAAGAATGAAGAATGAACAAATACAAAATACCGAATACTGAATACCGAATACCGAATACTAAATACCAAAATATTATAAGAATTTGGGATTATAATCCAAAAATTTATATATAATTTTGGGATTACAAAAATATTTTATACCTTTGCAAAAAAATAAAATGCAAAAATATGATTATTCGCACACTTGAATCGGTTATAAAACAAAAATTGTTTAAAGGCAAGGCTATCATTATATTAGGCGCACGACAAGTTGGCAAAACAACACTTTTGCAGCAAATAAATGAAAGCAAAGAAACATCTTCATTGCGTGTGCTGTCGCTGAATTGCGACGAACCCGGCGACCGAATTTTATTGTCGGATGCTAATTCTACAGATTTGGCTATGGCGATAAAAGGTATGAATATTGTTATAATCGACGAAGCCCAGCGCGTGAAAAACATAGGAATTACACTTAAATTGCTGGTTGACAAATTTAAAGATGTACAAATTATAGCAACAGGCTCATCTGCACTTGAACTTGCCAATGAAATTAACGAACCGCTTACCGGTAGAAAATTTGAATACTTAATGTTTCCCGTGTCAACACAGGAAATTATTGATAATAATGGCTTTATAGAAGCAGAACGAATGTTGGAAACCCGACTTATTTACGGCTCGTATCCTGATATTTTATATAGAAAAGAAGATGTAAAAGAACTGCTGTTTGAGTTAACAAAAAGTTATTTGTACAAAGATATTTTGTCGTTGCAAGAACTTCGCAAACCCGATTTACTTGAAAAACTTCTTATCGCCTTAGCCTTGCAAATAGGTAATACTGTTTCGTTTAACGA
>JAITOP010000017.1 GCA_031289895.1 Prevotellaceae bacterium | reverse complement strand
CATAACACAATAACAGCAACACAAATACAACAATTTATTATACTAAAAAATTAAAATTATGACACAAAAAAAACAAAATGGTAACATTGTTGCCATTATTATGATGATTGCCCTTTTTGGGATGATTGGTTTTGTAACCAACATTGCTGCTCCCGCAGGTACTATTTGGATGAGCAAATATGAAGGTTCAAATGCAATAGGAATGTTGGGCAACTTAATGAACTTTTTAGCTTATTTGGTAATGGGAATTCCTGCGGGACTGCTTTTGCAAAAGATTGGCTATAAAAAGACCGCACTTACGGCTATTGCTGTTGGTTTCTGTGGCTTGCTAATTCAATTTTTTTCAGGCAAATTTTCAGGCGATACAGGCTTAATCACCTATTTGATAGGTGCTTTCATTGCAGGATTTTCGATGTGTATGCTGAATACGGTTGTAAACCCCATGCTTAACGAAATGGGCGGCGGCGGAAAGAAAGGTGGAATGTTACTGCAAATTGGCGGTTCGTTCAATTCGCTGTTAGGCACAATTGCACCTGTATTTGTTGGCGCACTGATAGGAACAGTTGTAACCGCAAAAATGCACACCGAATGTTTAGCGCAAGGTTTGGCTGATTGTGCACCTATAACCAATTTTTCCGATATTAATTTGGTTCTTTATATTGCGATAGCAATTTTTGCAGTTGCGGGCATTGTATTGGCTTTGGTCAACATTCCTGAACCCGAAGTAGAAAGTACTGCCGTTTCTAAATCACCTTGGAAATACCGTCATTTTGTTTTAGGCGTGATAGCCATTTTTGTTTATGTCGGTATTGAAGTTGGTGTTCCGGGAACGATGAAATTCTTTTTGGAAAACCTTGAAGTTGGCAAATTAGACCCATCAGCAGCCGGCACTGTTGCTGCTACTTATTGGATTTTAATGCTTATCGGACGTTTGGCAGGCGCAGGAATTGCAGCAAAGGTAAGCAGCAAAAAACTGTTAACCTATGTTTCATCAATTGCTATTTTATTGGTAGCCATAGCAATATTATTACCGTCGAGCATATTAGTATCAATGCCGGTATTCTCTGATTTCCATTTTGCAATGCAGGTTGTACCTATAAACGCACTGCTTTTTGTTTTGGTTGGGCTTTGCACTTCGGTAATGTGGGGCGGAATTTTCAACCTTGCCGTTGAAGGTTTGGGCGCATCAATTAAAAAAGCATCGGGAATATTTATGATGATGGTTGTTGGCGGCGGAATATTACCGCTGTTACAAAACGGCATTGTAGATTTATCAGGCAATTATATGTTGTCGTATATTGTGCCGCTTGCAGGACTTGCATATCTGTTGTTCTACGCATTAATAGGCAGCAAAAATGTAAACAAAGAAATTCCTGTTTGATAATTTTATAACACCTTTAATGTATTATATTACTGACGGTTTCAAGCGAAATCGTCAGTTTTTTTATTTTTATATATTCTATTTTTGAAAGTTTGTTATGTTTCACACGGTTTAATTCTGTGTTTCGGCGTTGCTTCGCGCCTCGCAATGATGAAAAAATGTCTGAATCAGGATTTTTAGGATTTTTAGATTTACAGGATTAAGAGAAGAATTGAAAATTGATACCAAACAGTTATCAAAATACCGATTCAGGTATAGAAAATAAATAACAGATAAAACCCTTATTTACAAAAAGTTCCCTTAGTAGCCGAAAACAAGTAGCGCATACCCTTATTCTCTTATTAAAATATTGTAAATAAGGGAATAAGGGTAGAATATCAAGGCTAATGCTCTGCTACTAAGGGCGGCTTTCCAAAATAAGAGTTTTGGTAACTGTTTAGTATTACACCCCACCCTAAAGGTGGGCTGGCACGAATCGCCTTTTTTAACATATATTATACCACCCTGATATGAATTTATTGACAATTAAATCACGGAAAATCAATCGTTCAAAAAATCAAGGTGTTAAAAACAGGGAAAAACATCATTCGATTTATGCCACCTCACTCTAAAGGGGAGTTTGCTGCACTGCTTAAATTTTCCGCATTGCCCAAACTCCCCCTTTAGTGGGCTGGATGGCATTCTTAATTTTTAATTTTTAATTCTTAATTTTTAATTTTCACTCCAATCTCGTGGTGCGGGAATTGGCGCTAAGGGTTTGCGGTTTTTCAGTTCTTTCACCACTTCTTCTATTGCGCGGTTTAGTTGTTCATCTTCGCCGTTCCATTCTTTTATCGGGTCGTTATCAATTAAAATATCGGGGTCAACGCCATGATTTTCTATAATCCACTGACCATTTGTGTCGTAACTTGTGAAAAATGGAACGCGAATATCAGTTCCGTCAATATAGGGCAGCGAACCGCTTATTCCTATAATTCCGCCCCAAGTGCGTGTTCCGATAAGTTTGCCCAAACCTAAGGCTTTGAATCCCCAAGGAAAAAGGTCGCCATCGGATGCCGAATATTTGTTTACAAGACACACTTTTGGTCCTACCTGCACGGCATCGGGAACAGTACCTATCAGCGATGAGCCGCGCCGCATTGTAAGCCGGTAAGGTTCGCGAGCCAGACGTTCGAGAATCATTGGCGAAACATTGCCGCCGCCGTTTGCACGGTCGTCGATAATCAAACCTTCTTTATCTAACTGAGGATAAAAATATTTTGCAAATTCGGTTAATCCTTCCGGTCCCATATCGGGAATATAGATGTAGCCAACCCGTCCGTTGGTAGCATCGTTCACTTTTTTGATGTTGTCTTGCACCCAGTTGTAATGATAAAGCGAATATTCGTCGGCAATGGGAGTGATTACTATTTTACGCGCTCCTGCAAGTTGCGGCGCGGTGTTTAGCGATAATTCGGCAGGAACATCGGCTTTGCCAACCAACAGTTCAAATATATTTTCAACGCTGTTTGTAGCAACGCCATCTATTGCAACTATATAATCGCCTTGTTTTGCGTTTATTCCGGCTTCGGTTAGCGGCGAGCGCAAATCTTTACTCCACGATGCTCCCTGTAATATTTTTTCGATACGGAAAAAACCGCTTTTATCGCGCACGATTTCTGCTCCAAGCAATCCTGTTTCTATTTTCTTTGGACGTTCTGTTTCGCCGGGGTTTATGTAAGCGTGTCCGCAATTAAGTTCGCCAATCATTTCACCTATAACATAATTCAAATCAAGGCGTGTTTTCACAAAAGGCAACAATACCGCATATTTTTTCTTAATTGCTTTCCAATCGAAACCGTGCATATTTTCCAAATAAAAACCATCGCGGTAAGCACGCCATGCCTCATCAAAAATCTGAGTCCACTCCTGCGAATAATCCACATTGATTTTTATGTTTGATAAATCAACTTTTTCGTCCGAATTTACTTTGCCCGAAGGAATATCGGCAACAGTGTAATTTTTACCGATTAAAAGTGCTTTTTTGTTGTTGGCGGCAACAATCATTCTTGTGTGTTCGGCGATAATATCTTCTTTTTGTTTTTCGATATCAAAAACTTTTAATGTTCCGCGCGAGCGATACCATACTTTTTTGCCATTAGAATAAAAATCATCGTAATTACCTGCCTCAACAGGCAATTTTATTATGCGTTCGCCAATTCCATCAATATCAATTTTTACTGATATTTCTTTTTCGGTATCTTCTTTTTTGGTATTATCTTTTTTTGCATTATCGGTTTTTGCATCATCGGTTTTAGGTTCATCTGTTTTTACTTTTGCATCTTTCAGAATAAACGGCGATGGTGTGTTTTTATCAAGCAAAGCAATGTAAACGCCATTCATATTGCTAAATGTATGATTCCATTCGGTTCTGCCGTAAGTGGGATTAAAATCGCGGGCTGACGTGAATATCAGATATTTGCCATCAGTGCTGAAAACAGGATTATACGATTCGTACCATTTGTCGGTAACGGCATATTCTTTTTTGTCGGCAAGATTGTAAACATAAACGATATTAAACTGATTTTCGGATACGCGCGAATAAGCCAGCCATTTGCTGTCGGGCGAAAACGCTACATCATGAATTTCGCTCAATTTATCCTGCAATATCTGAGTTTTTTGTTGCGATGTTATATCTACCAAAACAATTCTGTTTTTTCTGTCGGTATAAACTATTGATTTTGAATCGTTACTCCATATAAAACTGCGAATATAAGTATCATTGTTTTTGGTGATTTGATTAGGTTCGCTGCCTTCTGCATCTTGCAGATATATTTCGGTTTCGCCGGTTGCATCTCCAATGTAGGCGATATATTTTCCGTTTGGCGACCATTTGGCGTTGCGTTCGTGTACTCCTGCGGTGCGGGTAATATTTTTTGTTACGCCTTTTTCTGCGGGAACATTAAAAACTTCGCCGCGTGCAGTTAAAATCAGCCGTGAGCCATCGGGCGAAATTGCGGCGTGGCGTATATATTTTTCGCCTGCTTTTATTTCGTTGCGTGCATATATATTATCAGACGATACGCTTATCGGTATTTTGGCTGATTGTTTTGTGCGGGCATCCAATTTGTAAATATATCCGCCGTTTTCAAACACAATATAATTGCCGTTGCTGCTTGGAAATTTCACATCATATTCGGCAAAATCAGTTACTTTGCTTGTTGTTTTTGTTGCGATGTTGTAAACAAAAATATTCATAATTCTGTCTCTGTCCGAGATAAAAAATATTTCATCGTTTATCCACATCGGTATAATATCCTGAGCGTTATTGTTTGTAATGTTTTCTACTGTTTTTTTATCGGCGTTGTAAATCCAAACATCGTCAGCCATTCCTCCTTTATAATATTTCCAAGTACGAAATTCGCGCATTACGCGATTGTAAGCCAACAGTTTCCCATCGGGCGAATACGAACAAAAACCGCCTTCTGGCAAAGGAATTACCTGACTTAATCCGCCGTTTTTTGCAACTGAATAAAGTTTGCCGCTAAATCCGCTGCTTATTCGGTTGCGATAAACGATATGCGAACCGTCGGGCGTCCAAGTCATTACGATGTTATTTGGACCCATTCTGTCGCCCAAATCATCCCGACTGTTTGTAGCCGTGTATGTTAAGCGATGCGGTTCGCCGCCTGTTGCCGGAATTGTATATACTTCGGTATTTCCGTCATACTGAGCGGTGAAAGCGATTG
>JAITOP010000344.1 GCA_031289895.1 Prevotellaceae bacterium | reverse complement strand
TGAAATAGGTTTCGGCATGGCATGGGATGTTTTTCGAGACGAATATGCACATCGCTCAATAGCATCGACAGGCACATCGCGCTGGGGCGGAATGTTTGGCACAGATTATATTATCGACCAGCAAGAAGAATTAATACTTTTGATTTATGTAAATGTAAGTCCCAATTTTTCGGGAACTGACCCCAAAACGCTGCTGCATAATGTAACTTATCAGGCTTTGAAATAAAATTTTACAAATATTTTGATATATAAATAAAAAATATATAATTTTGCATAAAAAATTTATTTTATGATTAAATGTATTACTTCTTTGTGTTTTTTATTTTTAGGAACGATGTTGTCTTTTTCACAAGATATTATTGTAAAAACAACCAATGACACCGTTCGTGGGAAAATTTTAAAAATAGATGATGACAACATTCAATACCAAACAAGTAAAGACAATGTTATTACCAACCATACTATTTCCCGCAAATATGTGTCAACTTTTGAGGTAAATGCTCAACCCGAAATTGTTACAAATGAAAAAATAAAACAATCTTCTTTTCGTTTAACATTTGCAAGTGGCGTGGCTTTTAGATATGGCGAAACAGAAAGAACAGGCAATTTGCAATTAGATAACATTTCAGATGAGTTAAAAAGAGGATTTGGTATAGAAACAGAAATACAATATTTTTTCGATAAAAACTATGGTATAGCTTTTAATCTAAATTATGCAAAATATTCTGCTACAGTTTATGGCGGATATATTGTATCGCATGATATAGGCGTTTCTAAAACAAATAAAGAAACTCAAACAATATTATTTTTGGGTCCCGCATTTGCAATGCGATACGACATAGAAAAATGGCTTTTTACGGCAACTGCGGGTTTTGGCGCTTTGTTTTTTTCGGATAATATAAGTCTTGTACCAAAAGACAAAGCAACATGTACAACATTTGGTTTGAATATTGGCGTAGGAGCTGAATATAAATTATCAAAACATTTTTCACTCGGATTAAAAATTTCGTCAACTATGGGTTCAACCAAATCGTTATACATGGATGGCACAAAATACACAAGCAGCGAACCATTGAGTTTATCAAGTTCTATGCTTTTGGCATATATTAGTTTTAGAACAAATTAATTAACAAAATTAAAATTATAAATTATGAAAAAGTTTGTATATTTTTTAAGTATTATTTCGATTATAAATATTGTATCTTGTGCACCGGCACAAAAAATAGTTTATAGTCTCGACCAAATACCTGTTTCTCAGGATTTTTCTAACACATCTGTTTCAATTCATCTTTTTAATGATATACGCAATCAGCTTGATGACAATTCCGTATATTTGACATCAGCCTCGCCTGAAAAAGTTATAGAAAAGAAAAGACAATGCATCAATACGGAAAAACTGTATAAAATTCCTGTAAATGAGCAGATAACAGATATATTTGCACAACATCTAAAAAAGAAAAATTATTTTTCACGAGTATTTGTTAATCAAAAAGATTCTGCTGATTATTATGTTACGGCAAATATTGTTCATTTTGCAGGCGGACAACAATTCTCCGTAAAATCTGCAATTGGCGCAGGGTTTGGATTGATTGGAGCAATAGCTACGGCTAATTTAAAAACAGATGGTTCTATTATTATAGAACTTTCGGATATAAATATATACGATAAAAACAACAATTTAGTAGCGCAAATCGGAAACTTAAAAAAAGAATATTCAGGTAAATTTCCTGTAACTGCCGATTGTTATTGCATATATAGAAACATTAATGATAAGCTAAGCGAATTTAATGAAGAACTAACTCAAATTATATGGTTGGAACTCAAAGATAAAAAATAAGATTTTTACTCTTTTTGTCAATATTATTTTTAATGATTTGATTTATAATAAACAGAACCCGTCCCCATCATTCAAAAAAGGAAATTCCTGGCGTTCGGCATGTAGTTTTGATAATGATATTTCGCAATATGTTAAACATTCTTTGTGGGGAATGCTTTGGGCAAGCGTTTCGCCAAATTGATTTACAACTTTCGATTCGCCAGCATAATCGCCTGTTTTGTCGCTGCCTACACGGTTTACGGCGGCTACGTAACATTGATTTTCCATTGCACGCGCTAAGGGCAAAACACTCCAAACCGACTGCCGCGCCTGTGTCCACGATGCAACATAAACAAGCAAATCGTAATTGTAAACGTTGCGACTCCATACCGGAAAACGCAAATCGTAACACACTTGCATACAAATCTTCCAACCCAAATATTCAATTATAAGCGGCGATTTTCCGGCTGTAAATTTTTTATCTTCGCCGCCGTAGCTAAACAAATGGCGTTTGTCGTACCAAACATATTTTCCGTCGGGATAAACAAAAAATGCGCGATTGTAATATTTTGCATTTTCTTCAATCATCACGCTTGCGGCGAAGGCTGAGCCGGTGATTTTTGCTTTTTCGCACAACCACGTCAGGGCTTTGCCGTTGGTTGGTTCGGCAAAACGTTCGGGTTTCATCGAAAAGCCGGTAGAAAACATTTCGGTCAAAATAATTAAATCGGCATTGTGCGTATTCGTATTTAGCAAATTGCCAATTTTATTAAGATTTGCGTCAATGTCGCCCAAAACAACATCGTGTTGAACGAGTAATATTTTTAAAATATCGGTTTTCATTTTACAAATATAGTGATTTTT
>JAITOP010000237.1 GCA_031289895.1 Prevotellaceae bacterium | reverse complement strand
CATCAGCGAAAGACCGCAAGGTCTTAATTTGAATAACCCCCAATGAAGCGTAGCGATTGGGGGTAAATGAAATGCCTCTCACACCTCAAAAAAACAAAATCGTAATTCGTAATTGATTTTTATCTGTTTCAAATCAACAAAAAACAAATCAACAAAAAACAACAAAATCGCAATAAGTATTGATAAACCGACCAACGACCAAATACCAACGACCAAATACCAACAACCAAATACCAACAACCAAATACCAACGACCAAATACCAACGACCAAATACCAAATACCAACGACCAACTTTTGCAAGTTATCAATTATTTTGTAATTTTGCAGGATAAAAACAAAATTTTTTATAAAAATAATATGGCAACAACAGCAGATTTTAAAAACGGATTATGTATATCATACAACGGCAAACCTTGTAGTATAACCTATTTTCAGCATGTGAAACCGGGCAAAGGTCCGGCTTTTGTGAAGGTGAAAATGCGTAATCTCGAAAATGGACGTATATTGGAAAATACTTTCAGCGCGGGCGAAAAAATAGACATTATAAGTGTCGAACGTCGCCCGTATCAGTTTTTGTACAAAGATGAATCGGGTTTTCACTTTATGCATAACGAAACTTTTGAACAAATTGATTTACAAGACGATTTGGTTGATAATACCGACTTGATGAAAGAGGGGCAATACGTAGAAATGATGTTTCTGGCAGACGAGGAACGTGTTTTGAGTTGCGAACTTCCTCCATTTGTAGAGTTGATTATAAATTACACCGAACCGGCAGTAAAAGGCGACACCGCTTCGACATCCGCACTAAAAGCGGCAACTCTCGAAACAGGAGCTGAAATAATGGTTCCGCTATTTATCAATCAGGACGAAAAAATTAAGGTTGATACCCGCACACGCACTTACGCCGAACGGGTAAAATAATTCATTTAGTAATGATAAATAAACAAATTATAACAGATTACCAAAAAAATCCCGATAGGGATTGTATGTTGGTAGAAATGTGCAAGTTCCCCAATTGTTCGACCCCGTACGGGGTCGGAGGTGATGTGCGGACATTCTTTTTCTACCAACATTTGAATTCTAACGGATTCATTCCATCTGTTATAGGTTATTTATTTTTTGTTACTTAATAAAAATCTGTTACTGATTTTTTGTGGTTAATAAGTCCAAAATTTTTAGGGCTGTTTAACCTGAATTTTATTTTTTGATAATGCAAAAATATTTACCCGATATAAATTCGCCCTCAGATTTGAGGTCGCTTAAAATTGACGAACTTGTAGAATTATGCGCCGAAATAAGAGAATTTTTGATAGACAAATGTTCTCAAAATCCGGGACATATAGGTTCAAGTCTCGGTGCGGTGGAACTTACTGTTGCATTGCATTATGTCTTCAATACTCCATTCGATAAACTTGTGTGGGACGTAGGACATCAGGCGTATGCGCACAAAGTTATAACCGGACGCCGCGATACATTTTACACAAATCGTAAATACGGCGGCATCAGCGGCTTTCCGAAGATGAGCGAAAGTGAGTATGATGCCTTTGGCGGAGGTCATGCATCTGTGTCAATTTCAGCAGCATTGGGAATGGCTGTTGCTGCAAAAATGAACGGCGAAGACAGAAATATTATTGCAGTAATAGGCGATGGCTCGATGACGGGAGGCTTGGCTTTTGAAGGCTTAAACAACGCAGGTTATATAAAACCGAATATGCTCGTTATTTTAAACGATAATAATATCGCCATAGATAAAAATGTAGGCGCAATGGGGCGATACCTCTTGAAAATATCAGCATCGCGCTCGTATAATAAATTAAAAACCAATATCTGGAATTTTCTTGGACAAAATTATCTGAGAAATATCATACAAAACTTTTTTCATTCAATAAAATTAATGATATTTCATCGGCACAATATGTTCGAAGCGCTTGGTTTTCGTTACTTCGGAGCATTTGACGGACATGATTTACCGCAACTTATAAAAACTCTCGAAAAACTGAAACTCGTAAACGGACCAAAACTTTTGCATATCATTACACAAAAAGGAAAAGGATTTAAACCTGCCGAAGAAAATCAAATAGCATGGCATGCTCCGGGGAAATTCAACAAAAACACAGGCGAGCGAATAATTGTAAAATCAGATAAATCAGAACCGGCGCGCTATCAGGATGTATTTGGAAAAACAATTATTGAACTTGCACGCAATAACGAAAAAATTGTAGGCATAACACCCGCAATGCCAACAGGTTGCTCGCTGAACATGATGATGGCAGAAATGCCTGACAGATGTTTCGATGTAGGAATTGCCGAAGGTCATGCGGTTACATTTTCGGCAGGACTTGCGACTATGGGATTTCTGCCGTTTTGCAATATATATTCAAGTTTTATGCAACGCGCTTATGATAATATTATTCACGATGTTGCACTTCAAAATCTGAATGTTGTATTTTGTCTCGACAGAGGCGGTTTGGTTGGCGAAGACGGTTCTACACATCACGGAGTTTACGATTTGGCTTATTTGCGCTGTATTCCGAATATGATTATAGCCTCACCAATGAACGAAGTTGAACTGCGCAATATGATGTTTACGGCTCAGCTTCCAAACAAAGGCAGTTTTGCAATTCGCTATCCCAAAGGCGGCGGCGTGCTTACCGATTGGCAAGTTCCGTTCGAGGAAATTCAAATTGCAAAAGCACGCACAATACGCACTGGCTCTGACGTTGCAGTACTGTCGATAGGACACATAGGCAACAATGTGGAACAGGCTATTGATATGCTGACTGACAAACATATTTCAATTGCACATTATGATATGCGCTTTGTAAAACCTATCGACGAAGAGTTGCTGCACTTTGTAGGCGCAAATTTCAAAAAAGTTATAACTGTCGAAAACGGAACAATTATAGGCGGTTTGGGCAGTGCTGTAAGCGAATTTTTTGCACGTTACAATTACAAGCCACAGCATAAATTTCTTGGCGTTCCCGACAAATTCATACTTCACGGCAGCATTGCCGAACTTCAAGCCGAATGTGGCTTTGACACAAAAGCAATCGCGGAAGAGATAGTGAAAATTAAGAATTAAGAATTAAAAATTAAAAATTAAAAATTAAGAGCCAAGAATCAAGAATTAATACCGACCAGATACTAAATACTAACGATTAAATACCAACGACTAACGACCAAATACCAACGACTAACGACTAAATACCAACGACCAACGACCAAATACCAAATACTAACGACCAAATACCTATTTCACCAATCCTGCAACAATAAAAACTTCGCGTATCGAGGCGTATGCCGAATTAATGTATTCCGATAATTTATCGACAGGCACAAATTCTGCTTTTTCAATATCTTCGGACGTCTGAGGGGTCAATGTTTCGGCATTACAAAACATTTCGTACCAAAAATTACGTTTCATCATTAAACGCCCGTTAAACGAGTAGCAATGATACGTTTCGGTTAAAAAATCACCTAATTTTATATTCGATATTCCACATTCTTCTTCTACTTCGCGAATGGCGGTATCGGTAATATTTTCACCCGTTTCCTGCTTACCTTTGGGCAAATCCCAATGTTCGTAACGATATATCAGCAACACGTCGCCGCGTGAATTTCGCACAAGACCTCCGCCTGTAAAAATCATATCAAACAAATCGCAAAAAGCAACAAATGTTTCATCTTCGTTGCTGCTAATAACATACAATTCTTTTTCTGACGAATAATACAGAAATTTATGAAGCAAATCGGGAAGCTGAGTGAGCGAATTTAATACGTAAATATTAGCATTTGCTGCGATTTCGGAAATTTTAGCATCGCAACTAAATACAATAAATCTATCATTAAAAAACATTTTTTTCATACTCACAACCTTTTAAGCCGATAATTTTGAGGATTTTATTTATTTATAAAGCATATCGAATATTAATATTTAACGACAAAAAATATAATATCGCTATTTATTTTTAATTTTGCACAAAATTAAAAAATATGAACGATATATCAAAACAAATAGCAAACAGTTTATTACAAATTAAAGCCGTAAAAATAAATCCGCACAAGCATTTTGTGTGGGCTTCGGGATGGAATTCGCCGATTTATTGCGACAACAGAAAAATACTTTCGTATCCCCAAATCAGAAAATTGATTTATACAGCGTTTGCCGAAAAAATAAAAGAAATGTATCCCGATTGCGAAGTTATTGCAGGTGTGGCAACAGGCGCAATCGCTCACGGAGTATTGGTTGCAGAGATTTTGAATAAACCGTTTGTATATGTTCGTTCTGCGCCTAAATTGCACGGAATGGGAAACGTAATTGAAGGCGAATTGACCGAAAACAGTAAAGTTGTTGTTATTGAAGATTTGATTTCTACCGGCGCAAGCAGCATTGCGGCTGTTGAGGCTATAAGAAATGCCAATTGCAAAACGCTTGGAATGTTGGCAATTTTTAGTTACGAATTTGATGCGGCAACCCAAAATTTCGCAACAGCAAACTGCAAATTGACAACACTTTGCAATTATTCAACACTTTTGAACGAGGCAAAAAAAAGCGGCTATATAAATGCCGAAGATATAGAAATTATAAACACATGGCGAAAATCGCCCGAAACTTGGAAAAAATAAAATGCAGGAATATACAAGCAAAACAGTAAACATAGCCAGCCAAGCCGAAGATATTTACAATTTTTTTTCGGATTTCAGCAAATTTTCACAAATAATTCCGCGCGACCAAATTGACGATTTTCAATCTACCGCCGACGAATGCACTTTTACCGTCAAAGGCATAGCGATGGGATTGAAAATTCTCAACCGCGAACCTTTTTCAATGATAAAATATATGGGAATAGGAAAACTTCCGTTTGAATTTTTATTTTGGGTACAACTAAAACAGGTTGCGCCCTACGACACCCGAATGCGCCTCGTATTACACGCAAAAATGAACATAATGATAAAAATGATGCTGAAAGGAAAAGTGCAACCCGCCTTAGATTCGCTTGCCGACCAAATAGCATTAGGGTTTAGCCGGAAGTTGTAGAGATGTTTTTTTGTTGATTTGTTTTTTGTTGATTTGTTTTTTGTTGATTCGTTGATTCGTTGATTTGTTGATTTGTTTTTTGTTGATTCGTTGATTTGAGATAAGCATGCAGATGTTACAGATTTACGCAGATTTTTTTTGATTATAAAATCTTTCTAACTTTACGAACTTTCTAACTTTCTGAACTTTAAAAACTTTATAACTTTTTCTTCCAAACATTCAATATCTTACCAATAAATATTCGATGTACCGACTCTGTGTCTTTGTACATATTTGCGCCTTTGGGGTCGGTAATATTTTCGGGTTGGAAATCGGCATTATAAACTTTTTCACATTCAATTACCAAGCGGGCTTCGGCATAATATGTGTTTCCTAATTCTGTTTTTAGCGGTGTCAATCCCGATGCTTTTATTTTATCTTCATCGCGTCCCGATTTAGTGCCTATGTACTGTGTTGCCGAGCGATATTTTTCGTCGAAAGCGCAAAGCGTAAAATATTTTCCTTCGTTTAAAAGCTGATACGTGTAGCGTGTATCGCGAATGTAAATTGTTGCTACCGGCGCGCCCCACAATATTCCAAATCCGCCCCAGCTGATTGTCATTGGATTATACGTGTCGCCGTTTCCTGCTGTTACTACAAACCAATTATTATCGAAAGCCGAAAAAACATTTTCGGTTAACGATTTTGCATCTGTTTTTTCAAATGTGGTTTGTTCCTGGCTCAATGCCGATTGTTGGCTACAAAGCAATATTGTTGCGAACAAGAAAAAATTAGAAATTGTATTCATTTTCATTTTATTTTTTTAGTTAATAATTATTATTAAAAATATCAAAATTGTCAAATTCTTTTTCGGCTTGCATTAGCGATTCTTGTTTGCCAATATCAATCAGCCGAAGTTTTTCGGGAGCGTATGCACAAATATTTTGCGCTTGCGATAAATAAAAATCAATTATCGAAAATTTATCATTCCAATTGTCAAAATAATTAAATATTTCGGGCGATATTACGTGTATTCCTCCAAAAGCGTATTTATCACATTCTGTTTGCAAAACTTGCGTGTTAGTCCATTTCAATTCATTTGTTGTGATGTTTTGCCAGCCGCATAAACGTTGATTTTTATCGAAAAATAAATAACGCGATGTTTTGCGGTTACTAACCAAAAGTGTGGCAATAGCATTGGCAGAACAATGTTTTTCGTAAATATCATTTAAATCAACATTAGAAATAATATCAACATTGTGTACAAGAAACGGTTTGCTGCCTTGTAAAAACCGCGCGGCATGTTTTATTCCACCGCCGGTGTCGAGAAGTCGGTTTTGTTCGTTAGAAATATAAATATCAACGCCGAAATTGTTGTTGCTGCTCAGAAAATCAATAATCATACCGGCAAAATGATGAACGTTGATAACAATCTGAGTAAATCCTGCAGTTTTTAATTTTTTTATAAGATGTTCAATCATTGGTTTTCCGGCAACAGGAATAAGGGCTTTGGGCATATTGTCGGTAAGCGGTTTCAGTCGCGTGCCTAAACCTGCGGCAAAAATCATTGCTTTTTTTGATTCGTGCTTGTCGGATATTTGATTTTCATTATTCATTTTAAAATCGGCAAATAAATTTATCTTTCGGCATCAAATATTTGTTCGATATTTTGTTCGCGATGAACGAGATTTATTTTCACGCCGAATTTTTTATTAAGATGTTCAGCCAAATGTTGTGCCGCATAAACCGAGCGATGTTGCCCGCCGGTGCAGCCGAAACAAATCATTAAATTCGTAAATTTTCTGTCGATATAACGTTTTACCGAATTATCAACTATGTTGTAAACATTTTCTAAAAATGTAACAATTTCGCCATCTTCTTCAAGATATTTTATCACAGGTTCGTCTAAACCGTTGAATTGGTTGTAGCGTTCGTATTTTCCGGGATTATTTATTGCGCGGCAATCGAAAACATAACCGCCGCCGTTTCCCGAAGCATCGTTGGGAACGCCTTTTTTGTAGGCAAAACTGCAAACGTGTACTTCCAAACTGTGTTTTTTTATAACGTCCGAAAATTGTTTGAGATTTGTGAGTTCACCAAGTATCCGGCACAGATAAGGATATTCGTCGTAACCTTGACAGAGCAAGCCTCGCAGATTTTCGATTGCAAAAGGAACACTTTGTATAAAATGAGGTTTTTTCTCGAAATATCCTCTGAAACCATACGCGCCCAACACTTGCAATGTGCGGAAAAGCACGAAATGGCGTAATTGCTGACGAAAATATTTTTCATCAATATCAATAAAATTATTTAATGATTCGATATAGTCGGATATTAATTGCTGGCGCAGTTCGTCGGTGAAATTTGCTTTTGCCTGCCACAAAAACGACGCAATATCGTAATAAAACGGACCTTTTCGCCCGCCTTGAAAATCAATAAAATACGGTTCGTCATCTTTAATCATCACGTTGCGCGACTGAAAATCGCGATACATAAACGTATTTGATTTATCGTGCAAAAGCAGGTTAGACATTTGCGCAAAGTCGTCTTCCAACTTGTTTTCCTGAAAATCCAATCCCGTTGATTTCAGAAAACAATATTTAAAATAATTCAAATCCCAAAGTATCGAGCGCTCATTAAATTCGGGTTGAGGAAAACATATGTCAAAATTCAGACCGTCAGCACCTTTGAATTGAATTGCGGGGAGCATTTGAATTGTTTTGCGAAGAATTTTTTTTTCATCTTGGTCGAACACTCGCGTCAAACGTCCTTTTTGTATCACATCAAACAAAAGCGTGTTGCCTAAATCTTCCTGAATATAATTCATCCAGTCGTCGCTACGCAAATAAACCTGCGGCACGTTAATTCCTTGCGCTTTGAAATGCTGTGCCATCTCAAAAAAAGCGCGGTTTTCTTCACGCGAAGTACCTATCACGCCAATCAGCGAAATATTATTATTTGTTAATCTGAAATAACGCCTGTTTGACCCCGAAGATGAAAGTTCGGTTACGTCGTTTGCCTGTTCGCCCGTGTGTTTCAGAAACAATGATTTTAATTCTGTACTCATTTATAATGTTGTAAAATTAATTATTAATCAAATTTTTCGCTAAGGTAATGATTTTTATCTAATAATAGTCATAAGTTTTAAGTCGTAAGTCGTAAGTCATAAGTCATAAGTCGTTGTAGTAAGTTATAAGTCATAAGTTTTAAGTTTTAAGTCGTAAGTCGTTGTTGTAAGTCTGTTTTTTTCATTGTTTGGTAACAATAAACAAATTATAACAGATTACAAGAAAATCTTGTTAGGGATTGTGTGTTGGTAGAAATGTACAAATTCCCCATTGTTCGACCCCATTCAGGGTCGGAGATAATGTGTGTACATTCGTTTTCTATAAACATTAATCCTAAGGGATTCATTAAAAATTAATAAAGAAAAATGAAAAACCGACCAAATACCAACGACTAACGACCAAATACCAAATACGGATTTAGGTAAAATATTTTAAAATATATAATCTTTAATGTGTTGACCCTGCCGAATTAATATTATTTTGCGATTCTGGTATTGTTATTTTATTAAGCAAATGTTCTACACTCGAATAATCTTTTATAACTTTTATTGTAACCACAGCTAAAATAATTTCGAAAATACTTGATATCATACTTATTGTTGTACCGGTCAGAATTTCATCAACTGTATCGGCTCTTACATAAAATCTTAATACAATATTTCCAACAACATTCGAAATAATCCAAAGTCCCCACCACCATCCTATAAAATTTACGGATAAATTATAGTCAGCTTTAATATCATTTTGCACAAAAAGCCTTTTGGTTTCTTCATATAATGCTTTCATTATCTGATATGGTCTGTATAAATTGACAATCGGCACAAACCACGCACCGGCAGCCCAGCCTTCGGAATATTCAAGGCGATGTCCTGCTTTTTGGTGAAGATTATAATATGCGCGCCTAAACCACATAATAAATGTTACAATATAAATAATATTAGCAATGAAATATATAATGCCTATCAGTGTTTGTCTTGAGTCATTTGACTCTGCGTCTTCCATTGAAAGGTTTCCGCCATTGGCAAAATCACTAATCAGATTATATTGCATATACTCTGAAATCAGAGAAAATATTGCGGCTATCAGGCATATCCAAATTAGAATAACAGCATTATTTGCTCGTTGTTGATTGGGTCTTAAATTTTCCATATTCTTTTAATTTTAGATTAATATTTTTGTTTAATTTATATATTTCATTTATGACTTTGGTTATATTTTTTTTCAATAATTCACAACATATTATTTTACGGCGCAAATATAATAAATATTTTTTAATTTTAATATAGATTAACAGAAAAAATCGCACTTCTTTAAATAATTAAGAATTAAGAGTGAAAAATTATTAGCTAACTTCTTAACCCACATTGCAGCCCCATCCCCAAAAAACCAACAAAAATCAACAAAATTTACCCCAAAAATCAGCGATTTTAGGAATGCCAAATATGTAAATGCCTGATTTTCAAGGTTAGTATTTTTCAAAAAACGCTTTGTAGTGTTCAGGGGGGGCTTGACAATCAGGTTTTTATGTTGTACCTTTGCGCCATGTATTTTAGGTCTTCATTACGCCATAATCCGGCAAAAAACACAATTGACGGTTACTATCGGTTAGTCGAAAGTTACCGCAACGAAACGGACAGAGTTTGTCACCGAACCCTGCTCAGTGTTGGTTTTGTCAGGGATTTGGTTGATATTGACCAACTTAACCAGATACGCCGCATTCTCTGTAATCGCTATGATGTGGCGTTGGGCAATCCGCAACTTTTTGAAAT
>JAITOP010000300.1 GCA_031289895.1 Prevotellaceae bacterium | reverse complement strand
ACATTATAAAAATCGGTAGTTGCATATCCGTGATACGACCCTCGCCGCATTTTATTTTCTAAAACGGGATTTAACCAAATGGTTGTAATTCCTAAGTTTTCGAGATAATTCAAATGATTTGTTATGCCGGCAAAATCGCCTCCGTGCCGCGCAAAAGGTTCGTTTCTGTCAATTTTCACATTATCCCAATTGTCGTTTGATGTATCGCCGTTAGAAAAGCGGTCGGGCATGATTAGATATAAAACATCGGAAGTGTTGAAACCTTGCGCTCCTGTTGGTTTTTCGCGGTCGCGAAGTTCATACGTGTAAGTAAATGAATTTTTATTTTCGGTGAATTTAAAATTGATTTTTCCTGCTTTTGCATTTTCAGTAATATTCAGATAAACAAAAAGATAATTAGGATTATCAACTTTCACCGTTTGTTTTAATTCTACTCCGTTGTATGAAAACTGCAATTCGTGATTTGCAATTTTATCGCCGTAAAACATAATTTGCAGTTCGGTATTTTTCATTCCCGTCCACCAGAAAGGCGGTTCAACTTTGTATATTTCCGTTGCTTTTAATGCCGAAAATGTTATTCCGATAAAATATAATATTAAAAAAAATCTTTTCATGATATTTATTTAAGAATCAAGTATTGATAAGGTTTCAGCGTTAGCGTATCCGATAAATTTATTTCGCTGTTTGTGTATAAATTCAAAAACGATTTATTTGAAAATTCTTTTGGTAACAGCATATATTGTTCGGCATTTCGCACATTAATTGCGATAAGATATTCATCATTTTCCATAAATCGTTGAAACAGTAAAATATTATTGTCGGGATATGCTTTGAGTTTGCCCTTGCGTAATGCTTTGTGCGAATTATGAATGTTGAGTAACTTTGTGTATTCGTTTTTTAATTCGGTATTTGCCGACCAATCAACCGCAGTGTAATTAAAAAAATTAATTGCATCCGCATAACCTACTTCCTGTGAACCATATATCATTGGACAGCCTTCAAAAAAAAGAATTGTTGCAAATGCTGACATCGAGCCTGATTTATTTATCCATTCATCTATTGGTGAATGTTTTGCCGATTCGTCGTGATTGGTTGTAAAACGCAATTTTAGTTTTCCGACAAGAATATCTGCATATTCTTTTTCGTTTGCAATAAACAACGAACTTGCCGGCTCGCTTTCGTTATACACTTTTCGCATTTGAGTTGCAAAATTCCATGCGTAATTTAAATCGAATCCCGAATCAAAATGGTCTTTTCGTATGCCTTCGGCAAGTAAAAGCAATTTTTTATCGGGAATTGCACGAAGCGAATCGTTACATTGTTTTAGAAAATCGGCGGGAATATAATCTACTGCATCGCAGCGAAATCCATCAACGCCAATATCGCTTACCCAATATTTCATTGCTGCAATCATTGCCAAACGCATTTCGGCGTTATCAAAATTCAAATCGGCAACATCAGTCCAGTTTGTTGTTTCTGGATAAATTATATTTCCCGCGCTGTCCTGAGTGTACCAATTTTTATTTTTTATCCAGTCGTTGTCCCATGCAGTATGGTTTGCAACCCAATCAATAATTATTCCAAGCCCTTTTTTATGCGAAATATCAATAAGTTTTTTAAAATCATCTATTGTACCAAATTCATGATTTACAGAGCGATAATCTTTTACCGAATAAGGCGAATTTTTTGATTTTATTTGTCCGATTTCGTGAACAGGCATAAACCATAACACATTGCAGCCCAATTTTTTGATAGAATCGAGATAAGGAATAATTGCGTCAAACGAATTTTCGACTGCAAATACTCGCGGATTTATTTGATAAATAACAATATCTTCAATTTCGGGCAATGTGTATGATGTTTCATCTTTTTGCGAACAACTTATTGCAAACGACCAAATTATGAATATGAATAAATATTTTTTCATTTTTCAATTTATATTTATTGTGAAAAATAAAGACGATATTCACCAGCGTTCAAAGTAATTGATTGTGTTGTTGAAATTGTTGAAATTGAATTATTTGTAAAATAATCTTTCCAATTTCCCACTTTCCCGAAATCTACTTGTTTTGTTACAGCAGCAACATCAAAATTTGCCATAGCAACAACCGTTTCGCTTGTAGTTTTTAAAACAACATATTTGACCGCTCCCGATAAATCTATTGTGTAATCGGATGTTGAAAATGTTGCATTATTTTTGCGCAGGTCTGTCATTTTTGCAAAAACATCGTACAACGCTCGTCTGTTTGGCTCGTCGTAATAATCCCAACGAATTGGTTTTTTGTCCAATCGCCCTGTTTCTTCCGAAGAGCCTGTTCCTTCCAGCGGAAAATCATAGCCTAATTCACCGAATTGCCAAATCATTTTTGCTCCCGGAATAGAAAAGAATATGACAGCAGCAGCGGCAGTTCGTTCCAAACCTGTTGCTATATTTTTAACATCGTAGCCTGCAACAGCGTTTCCCCATGTTCGGTTTTTGAACATTAGTCGTTCTTCGTCGTGGCTTTCCATGTAGGCAACCAAATTTGATTTTGTCCATCCTCGCTGTTTGTACGAAGCCCACGAGATGTCCGAATTTGCTATCCAGCCCATAGTTGCTTCATTTATGTTGTAATTAATATTGCCCCAGAGTAATACTCCGTAATCTGCAAGTTCTTTTTCTTCGCTGTTGTCGGCAAGATGTTCAAAAATTACTATTGCATCTTGTTTGCGTTTGTGTATTTCGTTTGTTATGCGTTTCAGAATATTAATGCGCGACTGGTCGTAAGCCTGACCATCTCCCGATTTGTTTGTAAAGCCTTTTGTAAAATCAAAGCGATAGCCATCAATTTTATATTCTTTTATCCAATAAGCACATACGCTATCTACAAAATCTTGTGTGTATTTACTTTCGTGATTAAAATCGTATCCCCACGAATAAGTTGTATTTGGCGAAGTTACATTATACCAAGGATTTTCGGACGATGGATTGCCGTTTGCGCTTTGATACATTCGTACCAATGGGCTTTGTCCGTAACTGTGATTCAGCACAATATCCATAATTACAGCAATTCCGTTTACATGACATTCGTCTATAAATTCTTTGTAGTCGGCACTTGTTCCGTAAGCTTTGTCGGCGGCAAAATAAAATGATGGATTGTAGCCCCAGCTGTCGTTGGCTTCAAATTCGCTGAATGGCATTAATTCTATCGCATTCACACCTAACGATTTAAGATAAGGCAATTTTGCCTGAACTCCTTTTACAGAGCGCAATTCGGTAAAGTCGCGTATAAGTATTTCGTAAATGACTAAATTATTTGCATTTGCAACCGAAAAATTATTTACGCGCCAATTGTAATTATCTTGTTTTGTGCTTACTACCATTGCTATCTCAATAGTTTTTCCTGTTGGATATGAAATAAGATTGGGATATATTGACGCTGAAATATCTTTATCATTCCAAGGGTCTGAAATTTTGTTTGAATATGGGTCGGCAATACGAATATTATTGTCGATAAGATATTGACATACATATTCTTTGTTTTTGTCGAGTTTTCCTATTTTAATCCAAAATTTGTCGCCATCTTTTTGCATTTTATAATCGGCGGATATTTTCCAGTCGTTAAAATCGCCAATCAGATAAACCGATTGTTTGTTAGGAGCAACAAGCACAAAAGCAATAGAATCGTCGCTGATGCGTGTAATTCCGTCTCGCAGATTCAGTTTGTCTAAACTCGGTTTTGGATTATTTACAGGTTCATCTTTTCCGCACGAAAAAATCAACGGCAGTAAAATTACCAAAAACAGTAAACGTTTCATTATAATTATTTTTATGTAATAAATTAGTTGCGAAGTTAAGATTTGTGTTTAAAAATTCATAATCAGTAATTCAAATTTAGATTGCTTTGTGTTCTTTGCGCTTTTCCTGTACCCTTTGCAGTTTAATTTTTTAAACACAAAGAGCGCAATTTTTCACAAAGAACACAAAGTATCTCTAAAAACCCAATCTCTAAATCTCTAAAATCTTTATACTTTAAAAACTTTCTAACTTTCTAACTTTCTAACTTTATGAACTTTAAAAACTTTCTAACTTTAAAAACTTTATGAACTTTCCAACTCTAAAAACTTCATTATTTTTTATAAAATACATAATGTCCCGTAAGGTCATTGAATTTTACAAAATACGTACCACTTTCGGGTATAACGATGTTACCGCCGCCGCCTATACCTTTTCCGAAAGGATATTCGTCTGTAACCCAGCCCCAATTAGTACCCCAATCGTAATTTGCACGGAATTTTAATTCTCCTACAGGTAAACTTGCATTATCAACAATCCAGATGTGCGGGTCGTAGTCGGTTTGCACTAAATCCAAATCTGCACCCCAGCCGCTGAACTCACCTATCAAACTTATGCTGGTGTAAACAGTTGCCGCCGATGCATCATAAGCAACAATAGAATAAGTTAATTGACTTATATTGGCAGTAACTGTGTAATAACCGTTTGCAGTAATATCGGCAATATCGTTTCCTGTTTTATTTCCCAATACGCCTGCGCCTGTTTGTCCGTATAAATCGTTCCATGTATTAAGACTTTCTTCGGCAATAAATTTGAAACCGCCTGCTCTAAAATACGAAGTATAAACATTAGGTGCAAGATTATTATCGCGAAACATTATATATTGATAATTGCCGTTGTCCCACTCATGATTTCCAAGCACGTTTCCTATAATGTGTATGAATTGAGGAATAGATGCAAACGCCGTAACATTCACAGTAACAGGCATTGAATTTACGCTGCCGTAAGTTGTGCTTATAGTTGCTTTAAGCGAAAATGCAGCATCAACAGCAACGCCGGCAACTGCTCCTGCATTCAACAATGCAGTATTTAATGCCGATAAGGTAACAGTAAGCGAATCGCTAAATGACGATGATACAAGTATTTGCTCGTTACCGCCTATTTTTACATACAACGAATATTCGGGAGCTGACGGCACGCCAAAATCGGCATGTTGCCATTTAAATGTTGTGGTTGTAGGCAGATTATTTTCGTCAACAACAATATCTGCGTGATGTGCAAGTACGGGCGGAGTTACTTCTTCTACGGGCAATACTTTGTACATATCCTGGTCTTTTTCGCACGCTACAAATGTAAACATCGAAAAGAGCAATACTAATAATATATTTGATTTTTTCATGACTCAAAATTTTTAATATTTATCATTTTGTTTTAAGTTTGGATTTGCCATAAGGTCTGTTGCAGGAATAGGATATATGTTGAAATGACTGTCAACAGCGCGTCCGTTCTGAACGCCTCCTTTCCATTCCCAGATATAATCGGCAGTTGTGAATTTTCCGTAGCGTACCAAATCGGTGCGGCGGAAACATTCCCAATATAGTTCGCGTGCGCGTTCGTCGAGAATAAAGTCGAGATTTATTGAACCCACATTTCCGCTTGTGTTGCCAAATGCTCTTTCGCGCAACAGATTGATATAGCCAAGGGCATCGCTTGTGCTTCCGCCTGTTCCGCCGCGCAATACCGCTTCGGCATATACAAGATACATTTCAGATAAGCGGAATAAAGGAAAATCGTTGTCGGCAAATTCGCTGTGCGAGCCGTAAACAGGATTTCCTACTGTAGAACTTGATTTTATATTGCGATATTTATAAG
Organism: Prevotellaceae bacterium; assembly: GCA_031289895.1. Classification (GTDB taxonomy): domain Bacteria; phylum Bacteroidota; class Bacteroidia; order Bacteroidales; family UBA932; genus JAIRKV01. The sequence continues at coordinate 4,434 of JAITOP010000300.1, read as the reverse complement.
TTGCCATTCCGTAAATATATTCTGATGGATGGTCGCCAATAGCCGCATTATCACCTACAAAGAGAAAACGTTTATCGCCGGTATCAAATTTTTGTGAAAATTCAGTACGTGCGCGATAGCCGCTCCAGTTGGCATTTGTGAAAACCCCATAGTGAATAAGCGTAGAGGCATAAGTGTTTTGATAATCGCCGCTTGAACTGCAATTTATAAGGAATGTTGTGCCTCCGTAAAGGCGGGTACTCATTCCGTCGTAGTTGATTGATAAAATTACTTCGTTGTTATTAACGTTATTATCAGCCAAAAACAAATGTTCGTAATTATCTTTTAACGAATATCCTGCATCTATTACTTTTTTGCTGTAAGTAATTGCTTCGGTGTGTTTTGGCGAGCCTTTGTATATTTCGGCATTCAAGTAAATGCGGGCAAGCAAAGCCCATGCGGCGGCTTTATCGGCGCGTCCGTATTCGTTGGTTTTTGCATCTTTAAGTAAGTTGCTGTTAACCAAATCGAGCAATTCGGATTCTACATAATCAAATAAATCGGCTCTTTGAATTTGCGAAGGCAGAAAATCGAATGGGTCGTTTTCGGTAATAAACGGCGGATTTCCAAAAACATCCATCAGCACCCAATAATCAAATGCTCTTAAAAAACGAGCTTCGGCGCGAAATGCTTTTATTTCGGCAACCTGCTCGGTTGTAAAACCTTTGCCTGATACGTTGCCATCGTCTGAATTTTTAATAAATTCGTTGGCATACATTATTTGCGTTATACATTTGTTGTATAATCCTATGGTAAAGCTACATGTGGATACAAAATTGGTGTTGTTTAATTCGGGTACGCCCGGGTCGTTCCAAATGCAATGAGTTTCGTCGGTAGGCATTTCCTGATGATTGAAAAAACATCTTAAAAAATCGGCATTACCGCCTTCGTCTAAGCCAATAATATCGGGGCTTCCGGCAGGTCCTGTGTTTCCCGACAGAGTATAACCGGCATATACTTTTGCAAGAGCCGATTTGTAGCCATCAAATGTAGAATAAACTATTTGGGCTGTGCTGTCGTTTTCGGGAAAGCGGTCTAAATCGCCTATGCACGAGGCAAATAAAAATGCCGACAGAGCCATAATTGTTATTTTTGTTATAAATTTATTTCGTTTCATGATAAATTTCTTTTAATGATTAAAAATTAAGTTGTAAACCTAAACTGAATACTCGCGGATTAGGATAAAAATTGCTGTCGATACCGTTTCCAATTTCAGGGTCGATGCCTTCATATTTTGTAAGTGTAAATACATGTTGAACGGTAAAGTTCACTTGCAAATTCAAATCTTTTGCTACTTTTCCAAAATCATACGCCAACGATATATAATCCATTTTCAGGAACGATGCGTTCTGAACATAATAATCGGAATTTAACTGACGAGTGTAAAAGCCTGTATTATTAATATCTTTAACAACATTCATAAGAAAATTGTTGGGATTTAGGGTTTGCGAATAGTTTCCCAAATCCGAAAATGCGTTGTTGTAAACGTAATTTCCCAAACTTGCTCTGAGCGAAGTTGCCAACGTCCACTTTTTGTAATTGAGCGTTGTGCTGAAACCCATATACACATCGGGAGCAGCCTGCTTGTAATGATACAAATCTTTTTCGTTGATGATATGGTCGCCGTTCAGGTCGGCATACGCGCCTTCAATCGGTCGTCCATCAGTATCATACAATTGTTTGTAAACATAAAACACATCAGACGGATAGCCAACAGAGTTTATTTGAACAGTATTTCCAGTACCACCCGAAATACCCCCCCCCATAACTCCTACATAATCAGCAGATTCCGTTAATGTGAGTTTTGTGATTTCGCGTTTGTTGTAAGTTATGTTAAATCCTATATCCCAATTTAAATTTTGTTTGCTGATAACATGAGCGTTGATATTAAATTCTACACCGCGATTATCCATATTTCCTATGTTTTTTGTAACGCGGTTGCTAAAATTGCTGCCCATAGGAATATCAATAGTATTAAGCAAATCGGTTGTTTTTTTGTAATAAAAATCTATACTTCCGAATATTCTGTTGTTTAGAAAACCAAAATCCAACGCTATGTTTGTTGTTGCTGTTTGTTCCCATTTGCGGTTGGGGTCATAAACTGCGGGACGCCACAAATAATAAAACTGGTCGCCAAACTGAACGCGAGCCGTAGATTCGCTGTATTGATAACTTCCGATATGTCCGTAATTGTTGACTTCTTGTTGTCCTGTTACGCCGTATCCCAAACGCAGTTTCAAATTTGATAATACCTCAACGTTTTGCAAAAATGTTTCGTTACTTATTTTCCAAGCCAGCGCAACCGATGGGAATGTTCCCCAACGATTTGATTTTGAAAAGCGTGATGAACCGTCTCGGCGAACAGTTGCTGTCAGCAAATATTTGTCCATCAAATTGTAATTTAAACGTCCGAAAAACGATATAAGAGTATTTTGTTCTATTGATTTCGGGAAAATTGGAGCATCGGCAGTAGCGGGCGTACCATTATAGAATGTTTCCTGATAATTAAAATTTGTGGTTTTCCAATCCTGATAAGTATAACCAGCCATCACATCAATTCGGTTTTGCTCGTTTATCTCTTTATTATAATTCAGATAAAACTCCAGCAATTTGTTGCGCTTCTGTTGTTTAAAGATAGTGCTTCTGCCGTCGGGATAATTTGCCGGCGACCAAGGTTCGGTAACAACTGCGCCTTTTCCTTGCGAAAAATCATATCCAAGATTAAGATTTGCACGCAATTCAGGAAGAAAGTGCATTTTGTAATCAAACTGTATATTTCCTATCGTTCGTAAAACATCCGACTGGTCGTTTTTTCCATACAACAATGCTACAGGATTGTAAGTTGCCAGCGAATTGCGGATTCCTGTATTGCCATCAAGCCAAACCCAATAACTATTATATTTATCAAATCCATTGGCTGTTACAGGATGAGTCGGGTCCATGCGGGTTGCTGCGCCGATAGCATCGCTGTTGCCAAAACGAGTGTGCGAATATGAGCCTTTCCAGTTAAGATTAATTTTCAAATAATCGCCGAAAAGCGAAGGCGACAGATTAAGGCTTAAAGTATTTCGCGTAAAATTGTCGGTTTTCAGAATACCGTCTTGCGTTAAAACTCCTGTTGAAATACGAAAAGGGAGATTTTTAATGCTTCCGCTTACACTTATGTTATTATCGGAAGTAAATGCGGTACGAAATATTTCGTCTTGCCAATCGGTATTTTCAGTTCCCAAAAATCCTACATATTTTTGCTGGGTATTCGGGTCTTTCGCCGCTTCTCTTATAACGGCTTCACGAAATTCGTCGCCATTCATAACCTCTACTCTTCGCGCAATGACTGAAATAGAGTTTTGCGATGACAAATTTACTTTCAAATCCTGTCCTTTCGCTCCTTTTTTGGTTGTAATGATAATTACACCGTTTGATGCCCGCGAACCGTAAATGGCTGTTGCCGAAGCATCTTTCAGAATATTCATCGATTCGATATCACTGTTGTTGAAAGTTCCGAGCGGATTGGTTGCGCCCGAAATACCTCCATTGTCAAGTGGCACGCCGTCAACCACAATAAGCGGGTCGTTGCTTGCCGACAAAGATGCTCCGCCGCGAATTCTGATAGTGTTTCCATCGCCGGCACGTCCTCCGTTGGATGTAATTTGCACGCCTGCAACTTTTCCCGCAATAAGCGAGGCGGGATTGGTAACAACTCCTTTCTGGAAATCCTTTTCGCCAATTGCTGTAACCGCTCCGGTAAGGTCGCTCTTTCTTACTGTGCCGTAACCAATTGCAACCGCTGCGCTCAACTGCTGAGCATCAACCTGCAATGCAATGCTAAAAATAGAATTACTCCCGACAGGGATTTCCTGAGTTACATATCCTAAATACGTAACTTCCAAAACAGCATTATCCGATACGGATAGCCGAAAATTACCATCAACATCGGTAGATGTTCCGTTGAATGTTCCTTTTTCGACAATGCTTGCCCCAACTGCCGGTTCGTTGCGCTCGTCGAGCACTGTTCCGGTAATGGGCTTCTTAGTTTGAGCCGATACGCTCAAAACTGTAAACATGCAAAATGCAAATAAAAAAGCATATAGCAGTGTTTTTGTTTTTTTCTTCGTTCTCATTATTATTTGGCTTTTTAATTGTGAAAATAAGATGTTGCTTTTACTTAAAAATAATTTTTCAAAAAATATTCTGTAAAGGTATTATCAAAAACAATTAAAAATTAAAGTTGTAATAAAAATCTAAATACACAAAAGCAATAACACCCTAATTACTAACATATTATTGATTTTAAAACCCAAAAAAATCTAAAATTATTATGTAAAAAAACCGAAAAATTTATGCATTTTTATGTAAATTTATGATATTTATGCGTAAAAATTTTGGAGAAAGAGC
>JAITOP010000279.1 GCA_031289895.1 Prevotellaceae bacterium | reverse complement strand
ATACCAAACAGTTATCAAAACCCTTATTTTCAAAAGCCGCCCTTAGTAGCAAAGCATTAGCCTCGACATTCTACCCTTATTCCCTTATTTACAACATTTAAATAAGGGAATAAGGGTATGTGCTACATATTTTCGGCTACTAAGGGAACATTATATAAATAAGGGTTTTATATGTTTTTTATTTTTTTTATGTCTAAATCGGTATTTTGATAACTGTTTAGTATTAGTAGCACAAGTTTTTCTTCCCCTCTTTCCCTTATTAAAATATTGAAAATAAAGGAATAAGAGTGATTTATGAATGATACCCTCGGCTAAAAGGGTGCTTTTGAAAATAAAGGCTAAAACAAATTCAGAACAACTATTTTTTAAGCATTTTCAACATTTTTTACATCCTGCCTAATTTATTGGGCTTTCATCCGCAACAATTTGAATTGCACCTATTTATAAATCCATTACAACCGTTTCAGTTTCACTGTAAAATGGCGCATTAGTTCGGCTTCCCATTCTATTGCTACTCCGCGTGTTATGCTGTTTCGGCGGTCGAAAACATTTTTAAGCGCAACTGCAATTACGTCTATATGATTATTTGTGTATGTGCGGCGCGGTATTGCCAATCGCAAAAAATCGTTGCCTTCAAAGCGGTTTTCGCGGGTAACAGGGTCGCGGTCGGCAAGAATGTAGCCTATTTCGCATCCGCGAATTCCTGCCTCAAGATAAAGTTCAACAGTCAGCGTTTGCGCAGGAAATTCTTCTTTTGCAACTTGTGTCAGCACTTTTGGGGCATCAATAAAAATTGCGTGTCCTCCGGCAGGGCGTTGATAAGGAACGCCAAATTCGTCGAGCCGCTCAGCTAAATATTCAACTTGCTTAATTCGCGTTTCGAGATTTTCAAATTCCGTGTTTTCGTCAAGTCCAACGGCAAGAGCGTTCATGTCGCGTCCGTTCATTCCGCCGTAGGTTATATATCCCTCAAAAACAATGCCTTTCACCTTCGCCTGTTCGTACCAATCTTCTATATTTGTTGCAATAAATCCGCCCATATTCACTACGGCATCTTTTTTCGCGCTCATTGTCATTCCATCGGCGTAGGTAAACATTTCGCGGCAAATTTCTTTTATCGTTTTATTTTCATAACCTTTTTCGCGAACTTTTATGAAATAAGCATTTTCGGCAAAGCGGGCAGAATCAAACAAAACGGGCTTGTTGTATTGTTTTGCAAGTTTGTGAACTTCGCGTAAATTTTGCATCGAAACGGGTTGTCCGCCGGCGGTATTGTTGGTGATGGTTACAATTACGAACGGAATTTTTTGGTTGTGTTCGTTCAAAACTTTTTCGAGTTTTGCAATATCTACGTTGCCTTTAAACGGCAGTTCGAGTTGAGTGTCGCAGGCTTCGGCAATAGTACAATCAACGGCAAATGCTTTGCGCGATTCAATGTGTCCTTTTGTGGTGTCGAAATGCGAATTTCCGGGAACGTAATCGCCCTCTTTCACAAGACAGGAAAACAGCACATTTTCGGCTGCCCGCCCTTGATGCGTGGGCAAAACAAATTCAAATCCTGTGATTCGGTTTATCGCCTCTTTCATTTTAAAAAACGAAGTTGCGCCGGCATAACTTTCGTCGCCAATCATCATCGATGCCCATTGTCGGTCGCTCATTGCGCCTGTGCCTGAGTCGGTAAGCAGGTCGATATAAACCTGTTCGGCTTTAAGTTTAAAAACGTTGTAATCAGCTTGTTTGAGCCATTGTTCGCGTTCGTTGCGCGTGCTTTTTCGTATAGGCTCAATCATTTTTATTTTCCACGATTCTGCAAATGGTAATTCCATATTAATTATATTTTTGATTTATTATTTACGATTTATTATTTTTAATTACGATTTAAAACCATCTTGGTCTTATGATATACCAATACCACAGACGTTATCGCGTTTTTTGATATTGATATAACGATAACAATCCGAAAGCATTATTTTGATAATTGACATTGACATTTAGTGCAAATGTAATAAAAAAAATAATAATAAGCCTAAATTTTGATTTTTTTGTTGATTAAATAAAATTTTTACTATTTTTGTATCGTTATATGAAATGAAAACAACAAATTATGCAAGACATCTACGAAAATAATAAAAACAATGCGCAAAAGTATGTTAAATATTTGGCAGTGTCGGAAATTTTGCTAACACACACACACACACACACACACACACACACACACACACACACACAGCCATCGCGCGTTAGTATAATAAAATATTCTTTATTTACAAACTATTACGAAACATTTAATAATAAATTTATCGGAGGAAACTATGTTTTTTTCGTGTTTTATTTTTCGTCATATCCCTGTTTTCAAGTAAAATTTATTACAAACAATTTTAAAATTTAGAATTATGTCAGTAAAGTATATATTATCGAATAACGGAAATCATTGCAATAGCGGCAGTCAGAAACAAAACAGAAGAATTGGTAAAACACTGTATTGTTTCGCTCCGCTCGGCAATGACGACTATGCACTGAAAAAATAAATATAATGAAAAACACAACAAATTTAGGTAAAACCTTGTCGAAACGCAGATTATGAACAATTCTTTTATCATCAAAAAATTATCGGAAATAGATGATTTTGAGCAGGCAATGGATGTACAACGAAAAGCATGGAACATCGAAGACAGAGATTTACTTCCAAGTCATTTTATGATTGAATTTAAAGAATATGGCGAACAATGGGGAACTTTTATCGGCAACAAACTCATTGCTATTGCGTTAGCATATCCTACCAATTGTAATGGAATTTATCTTTTACAGATGTTGGCGGCACTTCCCGAATATAGACATTTAGGAGTAGATAGCAATTTGTTAAACCATTTAATATCAATATTAAAAGATAAAAACGCAAAAAAAATATATTGGACATACAATCCCTTTGATTTTGCTAATTCTCATTTATATCTTACTCAAATTAAGGCAATAGGAACAACTGTTTTGTTCAATTATTATGGAATATTAAATTCTGTGCAGCATGGGCAATTTCCAACACACAGGCTATTGTGCGAAATTAATTTTAAACCGATTAATTTTTGGTTAAAAGAAAAAATTTTTTCAATACCGATGAATGAAAAGAAAATACTAACACTTGAATCAGCGGAAGCAAACAAAATTGTAAATGATTGGTTTACAGAATTATCAAAAATTATTTCAGATGATTGGGTTGTTACCAATTTTGAGTTATCCGATGATAATGAAACAGGTAAATTTACTTTAAATAAAAAGCAATTTAAAAATATAAAATCGTAAATTTCAGCATATTAAATCGCCAACAATTTAAGGCATACTTTTCTAATTTCCCGTAACAATCCGCACGCCATTTTCAATTTCTTCAATTTTGATTTTGAGAGTGTTGTCGGGTAAAAGTGATTCTATTTTTTCTGCCCATTCTATCAGGCAAAGGTTGTTGCTGTAAAAATATTCTTCGTAGCCTAAATCGTAAGCCTCGCCAAGTTTGTTGATGCGGTAAAAATCGAAATGAAAAACCTGTTTTCCATCTGCACAATGATATTCGTTGATAAGCGCAAATGTGGGACTGCTTACAATATCGGTAACATTAATCTGTCGGCAAATTTCTTTTATGATTGTTGTTTTGCCTGCACCCATTTTTCCGTAAAATGCGATAATGCGCTGGTTGCCTATGCGTTGCAGCAGCTCGGCGACAGCATCGCTGAGTTTGCTTAAATCGGATATTTCAATCGAAAACATTTTATATTAGAAATTGTTTATTTTTAATCGTTTTTCTTCATCCCCCAATCGCTGCGCTTCATTGGGGGTTATTCATATTTAAGTCCTTCGGACTTTCTTTTTGCTTTCGTTTCTTCATCCCCCAATCGCTGCGCTTCATTGGGGGTTATTCACATTTAAGTCCTTCGGACTTTCTTTTTATTCGGCAAATTCGTAATTTTCAATTCAGTATTTTACATCATTAATCACTAACCATTAACTACTATTTACCATTAATCACTAACCATTAACCACTATTTATTAATAGTTTGCTTTAAAAAACTGCATATATTCGGCAACATTTTTATTTTGTTTCAGTTTCTGCAAATTATCGGGACTAATAATAAAATGCAGATATTCTGAGCCTTCGAGTTTTTTTATCAAGCCCGATTTCGCCAGCATTTCGCTATAATAAGTGCGTGCATCGTTTTTGCTGTTTAGTGTTTTTACAATCAGCAGTTCGTATTTATTATCAAACGATTCGGACGCGGTTTCGTAATTACTGTCGAGATAGTTATCGGCGTTAAACAAAATTATTTCAAATGCTACCAGATTTACGTCAAGCGATTTATCAACAAGCACTGCAATGTATTGCTCTTTGTCGTCGGGCAAATAAGTATCTGTTTGCGTTTGCGTGGTCGAAATATCTTCGGTTTGTTCCGACATTATTTTAACTTCGTTTTGTTGCAACACTTTCAGCATTTCGTTTGCTGTTTTTTCCGTTTCGCTGCCGTTGTATTTTGTTGCGATATTTGTCAGTGCCTCTTTGTACGATGCAAGATGATTTTGATAATTTGTAGCAAGCACTTTCAACAATTCCAAGCGAGGCATAACTTTTGATTCACTGTTTGTTGCTATTGTGGCATTTATCAAATCCAGAGCCTCTGTATTTTTATTTTCTCTGTAAAGATTTAGCGCTTGTTCGTAATTATTTTCAACCTGTTGTTCTTTTCGTTCGAGTTCCTGCAAATATCCCGGATTTATAATCGACAATGTAAGAATATTGTTAGGATAATAATTTGTCAGCAATTGTTTGTATTTGTCAGCGGCAGATGTTTCGCCGTTTTCGGTGTATAAATTGTAGAGATAATAATATGATGATGCGATATATTCGCTGTCGGGAAAGCGTTGTACAAGTTTTTCAAACGCCTCGATTGCCCGATTATTGTCATTCAAATCATTTTTGAAAGATGTGGCAACCAAATACAAAGCGTGCATTATTTTGTTGTCTGATATTTGCATTGCATCGGCGGTAAGCGGCACATCTTGCAGATAATATTCGCGTTGTTCGGGTGTCAGAGTCGGTTTTTGCGGTGTTTTATCCTGAGTGTCTGTTTTTGCCGTATCGCTTGTTTCGGTAGCCAATAGGTCGGGTTCGTTTTGCATATCGTCAAAATTATTATTTTCAAATACGCCTTTGTTTTTGCGCCTCCAGTTATCTTCAAGTTTGCGGCGACCCCATCGCATATTAAATTCGGTTAAACCTTGATTTAATTGTGCTGTATTGTAAAAATACCATTTTGCATTACTTCCGCGCGAATTTTGTGTTGCTGCATTTTCGCGTGCGCCGTATCTTTCCATATCCGACTGTGATACATAATATTGGCGACTTTGTTCTAATTTTTGTTGTTCTTCTTTTTGTTTTTTCACTTGGGCAATTAAGTCGTCAATCATTTTATCGCGGTCGGCTTTGGGCATATTTGCTATATTTTGCAGACTGTCTTCGTGTTCTACGATTTCGAGATTTGGCGCAAGAACTTCGAGTACATCTATTTTTTCCAAAATGCCTGCATAATGTTCATGTAACTGCGGCAACGAACCTCGCGCATCGTTATAATTATGAAACGATTTTACATAATCGGGACTAACAAAATACAATTCCGCCAAAGCCAAGTGAGTAAGCCCAAGCTGCACGTTGTTGTCAAGATTTTTTTCTATTGATTTCAGATAATAATCAGCCGCCTCTTTTTCGTTTTTATCCAATCGCGAAAGATTTCCGAGAGCATAATAAATTTGGTCTAAATATTCTTCATTTTTCTTATCTTTCGCCATTTTTGTGTAAAGTTTTTTCAGTTCGCCGCCTTGTGTTGAAGGGTCGAAAGAATTTGCTTTTTGAATTTGTGCTGCAAAACGCACGTTGTATGGCGCGTTCATTTTAGAAACTTTAGTAAAATATATCAGCGAATTTTCTTTATTTCCAACCTTTTGATGCAGCTGGGCAATCAAAAAATTATAACGAATTTTTTCGGAACGTTTTTTTGTAAATTCCAGTGTTTTTTGCATTCTTTCGATAGCCTCGCCGTATTTTTTTTGTTTTATAAGCAGGTTTGTCCACGCAGCATGATACAACTGATGATACTGTTTCGGATAATTTTTCATTCTGCTTATAATTTTCAGTCGGTTTTCGGCATCTTCAAGGTCGTTGCGCTCGGTCGAAACTATTGCGCTCCATATACGCGATTCGTACAAAATCGTATCGCGCGCGTATTGCGAATCCATATATTCGAGAGTTGCCGCCGCCCCCGTATAATCCTGCATATACGTTTGCGCTTTTGCAATGAGAATATGCGCTTTCGGAATTTTTTCGTTAAATTCTTTTTTATTGTAAAATGCGCGCTGTTCTTTATTCATTTTTTTACCGCGCGGAAGTTCGGGTTTTGCCGTTATCGAATGGTCTTGCACAACTTTATTCGATTTTGTAATTGCCCTGTCCATATCCGAAGTTACTTTGTTAGCCGTTTCTTTGTACGAAAACGAAAACACAGGCAGCAATTCGTCGAACGATGCAGGATATGTACTTTCGGCTTTTTTAATACCTTCTTTGTAGCTTTCGTAGCCATTGAAATAGGTATTGTAATGCCCTGTAAATTTATGAAAAGCGCGTGATGTCGCCGTATTCTTTTTGGTTGAACACGAAGTAAAAATTGCGAATAAAACGGCACAAGCGATTATTTTATTTATAATTTTCATCTATTATTTTATATAAAACAAACTACAAAGATAATTTTTCTTTAATAAATTACACATCATTAATGCAAAAATAGTTCAACAATTTTTTATTGATAGCAAAAATTAACAGTATTTTCGGGATTCGGGTATTTAGTATTTGGTCGTTGGTATTTGGTCGTTGGTATTTGGTCGTTGGTATTTGGTCGTTAGTATTTAGTCATTGGTATTTAGTCGTTGGTATTTGGGCGGTTGTTCATTTTTAATTCTTCATTTTTCATTTTTCATTTTTAATTCTTAAACATCTTGTTTGCCTTATCTTTTCATATCAATTTCGCAAATTGAAATTCAAATTGTACTTTTGCACTCGTAAAATTATATTATGACATTAAAATTTAAATTAATATTATTCGTGTTGTTGCCGCTGTGCT
>JAITOP010000235.1 GCA_031289895.1 Prevotellaceae bacterium | reverse complement strand
CACAAATCCAAAACCAAAAGTACATTTTTCAAAAAAATACATAAACGAAATGCGAATAAAAAAAGGCAGCCAATCGGCTACCTTTTTTATTCGTAATTTTTAATATTACCAACCAAGCTTTCCTGCTATTTCACTTGGCAGATAACCGATTTGGTTATCTTCTGCCAAGTACACGCATTCTTCATCTTCCGATTGTACGATGTTATTTTCAATACAATATTCAAATGCCCAACGCGGCTGCATTGCAAGCCGTACTTCAGCTTCGGGATTGCAATCTTCTAATTTTTCGATTAAATCTTTTACTTTCATATTCGTATGTTTCGACTATAATTTTATTTAAATCCTATATATTCGCCGCTCTCATTATAACCGCGATTTTTCAACTGTTGTTTTGCAAGTTTAATTAAATCAATTTTACCTGCAATTATATCTACTAATAACTTATTATACGTTAAATTAAACAATAATTCGGGATTTAATTCGTCAGGGGTATTTTCTGATAAATCTTTGTGTGTTTCAATTTTATTTTTCATTTTTTTTGTTTTTTAATTCACTGCAAAGTACCGTACTTATTCGCACACGTGCAAATTAATAAAGTTATTTAGAGCTATCGTGTGCTAAAACAACCGCGCCTGTTGCAAAATATTATCACTATCATAATTAACTGTTATAACTTCCGTTTTCGTGCTGCTGTTGCCGCGCCCTGAACTCTTATACATTTCAATATTTATCGTATGCCAACCCGCTTGTTTGCTATATTTATCAAGTAACTCACTTGGGTACGAACTCAACATAAATTTGCCTTCAATTTGCGTTAGCACGATAAGTAAATTTTCAAAATCAGCAGCCGTATAACCGCCGTAATGTCCCATGTCGGCGTTGTAATACGGCGGATCTACGTAGTGGAAAATTGTTGGCGTGTCGGTTGATTTTATTACTGAAATTGCATCGCGGCAAAATATGCTTGTGCGCTCCAATCTGCGGGCGTAGGCGATTGTGAACGCGGATTTACTCCATTGCACTTGATTTGCTTTGTTTTTATCAATCGAAACCGACCATCCGTTTGTCAGAATTGAGTAAATTGATTGGTGCGACAGCATCCACACCGCTCATGCACGCAACACGTCGTTGTGATTTAGCGGATTTGCATAAATTTCACGCGCTTGGTTGTGCTGAAATTCGCTGTGCAGAGTGCAATCAACTTCATCCTTTAATGCGCCGAATTTGCGCTTCAAAATGCGATAAAAATTGACCATCTCACCATTGATGTCATTGATAAATTCAATTTCGGCGGGTTTCTTTGCAAAGAAAATTGCGCCGCCGCCGAAAAACGGTTCATTATATCGCACATGCGGCGGCATCAATGATAATATCTTAGCGGTTAGCTGCTGTTTGCCGCCCCAGTAGGTTATTGGTGTTTTTATTATTTAAATTTCATTTAATTGTTATTTTATTTATATTTTATTACTATTTTTGCAGCGTCCAAATAAATAAGGTGTACACCCACCTCAAAGGCTTTTATTGCCTCTGACTGGTGGGTGTACACCTTAAATCGTTCTACGGAATCTGGACAATTCCGCGCGTGGTTGGGGGCTTTTTTATTGAATTATTTTCATATACTTAATGTAGTTACGGTTTTTTGTCCTGTGCGATAAATTTTATTTTTCCACCAAAACGTGCTTTGATTTGAACCTCCTAATGAGACTGTCGAAAAAGCCTCGCCTGTTAGCAAATTAGTCAAATAACACGCGCCCGAAAACGTTGAACTTACGAGGTAGTTGTTATAAATATAAAAAGCCTCCCACGTTTCGCCGGGAGTATTTATTGTTACCGTTCTTAAAAGCGATGCGTCAATATCAAATGTTTCAAGAAACATATTATAATCACATATTATCAGGTTATTTGAAGTTGCAGTGTATTTATAAAAACAAATAAACCCGTCGCCTACCGCCATGCTCTGCATGCCAAGACCGCTTAAGCATGTGTATTTTACTGCCAGCTTGCCTATTGCATTTGGTCTAAAATCGCCCCAAACGACAAGCAACCCAAGCGACAATATTGTATTTCCGTTGTTATATACTACGCCGCCTCCACCCATCGCCCATCTATCAACGGAAGTTGCGAGACTTAAATCGCCATCTACATCAATAAAATAACCTGCTGGAAAACCAACCACAGGTAATATAGAAAAATTAGACAAGTCAATAAAAACAGGAGTGTTACCCCAGTATCCGGGAAAAACCATAACATCTTTCCCTGTGTTGCTATAATTTGTTATTATATAAGGATAGCCTCTGTTGTATTTAGTTGTGGCCGACAAACTATTGCCAACTTGAACCAAATTAGCATCTCGTTTATACCAAACTCCACTTTGATATCCCGAATTATGATAATAATTACCGTCTATATCTCTAAAAACCTGACAGGATGCAGGCAGCGTACTTGCAAGAAGTGTCCAGTTCGGCTCCGGTAAATCATTTTGCCATCCGTTGTAATATTTTTCATCAATTGCCGAGTATATTTTTGGCGAATAAAATGGTATTCTGTTTATGTTCATAATCACATCCCCTCGCTAACCAACCAACGCCTCTTTGTTCCATCATACCAAACTGATATTTCGATTTCGGCGCCGGGATTTATTAGATAAATACAATTATTCAAACTGTCATTTGCAGTACTCGGGCGTGTTATAAAAATAATTGCCGTTGCAGTGTTCTTTACAACAATTATATAAACCTTGCCGACCACTAAATTTTCAACTGCGACAGTCGTATTTGCAGATACAGAGCAAATAAATTTTTCATTACCGCTTAATTCAGTATCAGTAAATGTAAGATTTGCTTTTGTCAAAATACCAAGCCCTTTTAGCGTTGCAGGTAAATTCAATATCACACCCATACCTGTTGTAGCGTTATACTCTGTTTGAATTTGTGAGTCAGGAATTTTCGGCAAGTTAAGCAAATCATTATAACTACCTGTTTTGCTTATTTGATGCAATTTTATCGCTCCAGAAAGTGCTTCGCTTGTTGATGCTGTTTGTGCAGCCGTTAAATTTGTTTGCAGCGTTCCCGGCGCTGCCGGGATAGTTGGAGTTCCGGTTAAATTTGAATATGCTATTTTTGCGCTGTCAGTGCCGTTATGTGCGTGTCCTGTTGTAGCATTAAATCTGTTTAGTAACGATTTTATTCGTCCCCCTAAATTACTTAACAAAACGGTCAAAGTTCCTGATGTGCTTTCGGTATCAGTAGCAGTATTAGTGATAGTTCTGCTGCCAATCTTAGTATCCGTTACAGAATTATCTGTCAATTCGTTTGTTTGTATTGGATTTGCAGTAAAATCACGTTGTGCATCTCCCACTACCAATGCGGCTTCCCATGAAAATATTGCAGGTACGGTATTTGGTGTATTAGCAAGCTGCCAGACGCGCTTATCAAATAAATTTTGCACTTTTGTTCCGTTAAAAAGTTCTGTTCCGGAATGATTAGTGGCATCTGAACCGAAAACGTAGTTCATCGCATAGTTTGTAAATGCCGATTGTGTAGGCTCTGCAACACCGAAATCGTAAGGCGGAATAAAGCCACCGCTGCCGTTAGCAGCATCAATTCTTACTGCAAGTTCTTTTCCCATTTGTGCCGAAAGTGGTTTTTGACTTTCGTTGCTGTCAAGCGCATCTATAATATCTGAAATATTTACTTTTTCAGCGACTTCTGTGCGTATATCGTCATGCGCAGTTGGTGATGTATTGTGTGCTGAAATTTTTGTATCAGCATTTGCGTTTGCCGTATTAAGCGCGTCAGTGTCGCCCTGCGAGCGCGCTTGCGCCTCGTCTGTAATTAACGTTCTTATGTCTTCATGCGCAGTTGGTGATGTATTGTGCGCCGCTATTGATGTTTCGCTTGCCTCTGCTAAATCATTAATCGCATCTTTCAGCTCATTAATATCTATTTCCCTCTCCTGCGCTTCATCGGCTATCGCCTGTGCCATACTTATGTTTTCCTGCTCAAGATTTTCGCCCGAAACTTTATCATATTTATTGTTAAGCTCGTTGCTCAACCCGTCAACCGAATCGATGGGGATTTTTTCGTCTTTATGAAAAAAACTGTCAATCCAATTTGCAAACTGCGATTCGAGAGGTTTCATGCCTCGTTTGAACCACGATTTTAATGTGTCTCTGTTTACTATTGCCATAATTTTTATTTTACTCTTATTATAAATGCTAATACGTAATACGGCGGGCGGTTTTCGTGCGTTGCGCCGCCGCCTTTTGTTGCGCTGTCGTGTGTTTTGTAATACAAATAATTATTATCATAATCGGTATCATGCGAACCTATTACTCCGGCTGGAAGTTGCGTTCTGCCAATTCCCACCTGCCCGGCAGTTCTTAATGTCTCAGCATAGAAATAATCATCAACAGAGTGAACGTGTGAGGGCATTTCATTTTGTGTTAATAAATGCGCCTTTTCGCCACCGACTTTGGCGATTGCGTTGTAGTCGGTTTCATCGCTGTTGTATCCTGCAATAAACCGCGAACGCAAGTCAGGCAGTCGAAACATACCTTGCGCAACGCTTGCAGGCGTATGTATCCGTGCTATTTTTGCGTACAATTCCGGATATGTTGCCGATGACAATTCTGCGCCGTTGCACAGCATATAATTTGCAGGCATGGATTGCGCATCTACGCCGCCTGCCCACATTTGCACAATGCCAAGCGGCGCGGGCATCAGCGCCGCTATCGCATCATCCTGCGATGCGTTTTTTTCTGCAAGTTCTGCATTTGTCGTTAATGTTTTAAAATCGCTCCAAATGAATTGTTCCGAGCCGACACCTGCCGACAATGAACGTTTTGTGTATGCTTGCGGATATGCTACGTTCTGTGCGGTTACAGCAATTGCCTCTTTTTTAAGATACATTCCTGATGCCGTTGCTCCGCCTTCAAAATAAAGAATTTCGCCGTTTTCAAAATCCGCAGTGCGCAAAAAAATGAAACCCGGATTGCGTGCCGTATTGTTGTTTATCAATTCGCAGCCGAGCAGTATCGTTTTATCGCCTGCTATATTGCCCAAAACGGCAAGCAATGTTTCGTTTTTTTGCAAGTAGTCCAACGTTTCGCAGTCTAACGGGAAGTCGTTATTTGGCTGCGATAAATAATTTCCTGATATTTTTTGTATTTCATTCATTTTATATGTATTTTATTGAATATCGTTTTGATGCTAATTTGTAAATATTTGTAATTGCTGTAATTCTGTCGTTTTCTTGCATAAGTTCTGCAGGAACATTTATTGTAAAGTCAAAGCTGTTTACACCGCCAAATCCTCGTTTGTTTAGAATCAATGCTGACGGTCGTTTTGGTACAATTTTAAAGTTTTCAGTTTCGCGCAAATAAATAATCATTGTTTCGAGATTATTTTCGGCATCGCCTATAGTTATTCGGCGCAAAATCGGGTCAAAATAATCATTCAAAACGGCACGTAAATAACACACCTGTCCGTTGTGGTTTAACCTGTAATTTGTCGCCGTTCTGTAATCATCAAATGCGAATTTTACAGACATAACAGGCTGCACGGTTGAATACATAAATGCACAAACAAACGGCTTGCGCAAAAATGTCGGCAGCAATTGCAACACCAGTTTTTTATATTCTACAACATATTTCATTGCTTATATACTTTCATATTTAACACAATATCGTTCAACTTAAAATAGCCTGCATAAGGCACTGTTTTTGCATCGATAGGTTCTGTAACGCTGTTGTTAATACTTAAATACGATGCAGATTTAAATTCAGCTATCTTAACGCCTTCAACAATTTGAAGCGAGTCTACAAGTTTCATGTTTGAATATTCGCCATTGAAAGGCAAATTTTCTATGTAATTTTTAATTGCCTCGCGACATTTATTTTCTACATCGCCGGGCAATAAAACGGCATCATAATAAACATCAACTTCGCAATTGAACTTGTCGGGTTCGGCATTTACTATTGAAATACGAACGCCTGCATCCTTTATTTCGCTGATGTATGTTTCAAATTGAATTTGCGTATCAGCGTCAACAGGGCTTCGTTCGCCGTTGCCCTCGCCTGCGATTTTCAATATCAAAATCGATGCATCGTTGCTTTCTATTGCTACTACGTGTTTTATTACGTGCGCTGCATCAATTTCAGAATCTTCCATGCCTGCTGTGTCGTACTCATCAGAATCAGGAATCAGCGTTTTATTTTTCATGAAATTCAACGCTTTGTCGCGATACCATTTTGCGCGATGCGGTATTATTTCATCTATTCGTGCTGTTACATCTGCACGAAATGTGTCAAACAAAATTTCCAACGTCCACATACAAAATGCGACGATGTAAAATATTATATTTTCAAGGCTCGCCTTACTGAATCGTGCATCGAAAGTGTCGCCTGGTTGCAGATTGTAAGCGTTCATAATTGTTTCGTCACTCATGAACGAATTTGTCATTATTGCCTTTATTTCGTTTATTGTCCTTGCCATATTAACTAACTGTAAAATCATATTCTATTGCCCAAAATTCTATGCCTTCGGGAATTATTATTGTGTTTTCGATTGCCGTTGCCGGCTTAATTTTGTTTACATTGTAATAATTAACAATCTGCCGGGGAACATACTCGCCCGTAGATTGCGGGATTTGCAAAATTTGTCCGTTTTCAGGTTCATCGGTAATGCTCAGATTATTTGCTGCTGCAAGTTCAAACACAGCCTCTGCGCTGCCCATTTCCTGAACCGCGATGTCTAATAATGTTTGT
This sequence comes from Prevotellaceae bacterium, assembly GCA_031289895.1. Taxonomy (GTDB): domain Bacteria; phylum Bacteroidota; class Bacteroidia; order Bacteroidales; family UBA932; genus JAIRKV01. The sequence continues at coordinate 188 of JAITOP010000235.1, read as the reverse complement.
CTGTTTTTTACCGTCGTTTGCATATCATTTAAATAGCTTTTTAATGAAATTTAAAATCGTATCAATAACGCTTTTTTTCTTACTCAGCAAGCCGCCTGCAATAAAGCCGACAGCTGCACCAATTACGAAAATTTTGATTATCGAAAAACCGTATTTTATTTTTTTATATTCCGTTTCGAGCGTTTTTA
>JAITOP010000212.1 GCA_031289895.1 Prevotellaceae bacterium | reverse complement strand
ACCAAACAATTAGATGCAATGGATTGCGGTATTGCCTGCCTGCAAATGGTGGCAATGCGCTATGGTCGCAATTATTCGCTTGATAGTTTGCGTGCATATTCGTATATCAGCAAAGAAGGGGTTTCGTTGCTTGGTATAAGTAAGGCGGCAGAGCGTATAGGTTTTAGAACTATCGGCGGACGTTTTGCGTTCGAGAGCCTTGCGCAAAAAGCCTTGTTGCCTTGTATTGTTCATTGGGAGCAAAATCATTTTGTTGTTGTATATAAAATAAAAAAAACGCGCAAAGGTTATGTTGTATATGTGGCAAATCCGGGTAGCGGATTGCTTAAATATTCGCAGCAGGAATTTTGCGAACATTGGATAAGCACAAAAACACAAGGTGAAGAAAAAGGCATTGCCTTGCTTCTTGAGCCTACAAATATTTTTTACGAAAACAAAGGAGATGCTGCGCCAAACAAAAACAAATTAAAATTTCTGGGCAAATATTTTTTAAGATATAAGCGTCTTTTTGTGCAACTTATACTTGGTTTGTTGTTCGGCAGTTTGTTGCAACTTATATTTCCTTTTCTTACTCAGGCTATTGTAGATACAGGTATTTCGGGCAAAGATATAAGTTTTATATGGCTTGTGCTTATTTCGCAGTTAATGTTGCTGTTTAGCCGCACTGTAATTGATTTTATTCGCCGCCGCATACTTCTGCATATCAGCACGCGCATAAATATTTCGTTAATATCTGATTTTCTCATAAAACTTATGAAACTGCCAATGAAATTTTTTGAAACAAAACTTCTTGGCGATTTACTTCAACGCATCGACGACCACAGCCGTATCGAGCGTTTTCTTACCGTTCAAACACTTAATCTTTTATTTTCGATATTCAGTTTTTTTATTTTCGGAATAGTGCTGTTTATTTACAATCTTAAAATATTTTTTGTTTTTCTTGCAGGCAGCATTTTATACGGAATTTGGATTTTGATTTTTCTAAAAAAACGCCGAATACTCGATTATAAATATTTTGAACAACAGGCAAAAAACCGCAGTGTTGTGTATCAGCTTATAAACGGTATGCAGGAAATAAAACTGCATGGCTGCGAACAGCGAAAACGTTGGGAATGGGAAGATGTACAAGCCGATTTATTTGATGTAAATATGCAGTCGTTGTCGTTGCAACAAAATCAGGAGGCAGGAAGTATTTGTATCAACGAACTTAAAAATATAATCATTACCGTGCTTGCGGCAACCGCTGTAATTAACGGCGAGCTTACATTAGGAATGATGCTTGCTGTGCAATATATAATCGGGCAGCTCAACAGTCCGGTAGAGCAAATAATGAATTTTGCCTATCAATGGCAAGACGTAAGTATAAGCCTTGAACGTATGAGCGAAATTCATACACAAAAAAATGAAGAAAACGAATCGCGGCATATAAATTCAACAGTTAATAATGATATTTTTATTGAAAATCTTTGTTTTAAATACGATGGCGCTCGTGCCGATTATGTTCTCAAAAATATAAATGTAAAAATACCACAATCAAGAATTACGGCAATTGTAGGCGCAAGCGGCAGCGGAAAAACAACGCTTATAAAACTGCTTTTAGGATATTATACGCCAAACGAAGGAAAAATAATTGTAGGAAACGAGAACCTTGAAGATTTTAATCTTACGTGGTGGCGCAAAGAATGTGGCGCAGTAATGCAGGATGGTTTTTTATTTTCTGAATCTATCGCACGCAATATAGCCGTTTCGGAAAATGATATAGATTTGCCAAAACTGCGCGAAGCCGCACGAATAGCAAATATTGCCGACTATGTAGAAACATTGCCGTTGAGTTATAATACAATTATTGGTCAGGACGGACAAGGAGTGAGTCAAGGGCAGCGTCAGCGTATTCTTATTGCCCGCGCTGTTTACAAAAATCCTCAATTTTTGTTTTTTGATGAAGCAACAAATGCCTTAGATGCAAATAATGAAAAAATTATAGTTGAAAATCTGAGTGATTTTTATCACAATAAAACAGTAATAATTGTTGCACATCGTTTGAGTACGGTAAAAAATGCAGACCAAATAATAGTATTGGACGATGGCAAAGTTGCCGAGCAAGGAACTCATGCCGAACTTACTTTATTAAAAGGTAAATATTACGAACTTGTTAAAAATCAATTAGAATTAGGAAATTAAATTATGGCAAATGAAGATAAAAATATAGAATTGCGAAGCGAAAAAGTTAGAAATATTGTAGGAAAAATTCCGCCTGCTCTTGTTCGTTATGCCATGACAATTATAGCATTTGTATTGATAACGCTTTTAATAATATCTTTAATTATTCCTTATCGTGAAACAATTAATCTGTCAATTTCAATTCATAGCGAACCACAAGCTGAATTAATAAAAGCCGACAATGATGGAATAATTATAATTGATACAATTTTTGATAATAACAAAAAACCCGAAATAATTGTTTACGAACAAACTATTGACACTGTTTATCAATTATATACACATAAAAACGGGAAAATCAAATTATTAGTAAAAAATAAGCAATTTGTCAAAAAAAATGAACTAATTGGTTTAAATATTCCATCCGAAAATTATTGTATATACGGATTGTCGGATGTAAATGAAACGGAAAAAATAAAAATCGGGCAAACCGTAAATATCAATATTGACAATACAAATCAAACGCAAGGCGTAATTTCTGACATATACAAATTGACGCTAAACACCGAAAATAATAAATATCGCCTGAAAATTGATATGAAAAATAATGACAATATTCAGCCAGAATCTATACTAAAAGGAATTGTAATTTTTTCCGAAAAAACTTTTTTCCGAAAAATATTCAACTAACAATATTTTTTTTCGTAATTATTTTTTTTGAAATAAATTCAATCATAAAAATCAGTAAAAATCCGATTAGTGCAAATATCAGTGCTTGTGCTACTTGCGAATCGTTATTTGTTAATTCGGTGTAAGCGGATGGCAAAATATTTTTTTGCTGTAGTGGTTGTTCTGCTCCGTGGCTGTCGATAAATGTTGTGAGTGTGTGTTTCCAAGGCCAGATTTTATTGAGTGACCCAAACATAAATCCTGTGAGCGATGCGAGGGTTATGATTTTAAAATGTTTGAAAAGCCACGATAAAACTCTCGAAAATGTAACAATTCCAACGCCTGCGCCGCATAAGAAAATTCCTATCACAATAAAATTAAGTTCGGCAAGCGATTTCATTATAAACAGATACTGACCTAAAAGTACAAGTATAAAACTTCCTGAAATTCCGGGTAAAATCATTGCGCATATTGCGATTGCGCCGCATAAAAAAATGTACCAGTATTCTACGCTCGAATTTAGCGGTGAATTTTCGGGCGATGTAATAAAAAATGCAATAACTGCAAAAATTGCAAAAGCGGTAACAGTTTTGATGTTCCACTTAACGCTGCGGGCGATAAATATTGTAGATGCAACTATCAATCCCGAAAAAAACGACCACACAAAAATCGGATAACTTTCAATCAGATAAGTTATTAATTTTGCAAGGCTTAAAAAACTTACTGCAATTCCGCCCAGCAAAACGGCAATAAATGTTCCGTCAATATTTGTCCAAAAATCTTTAAATTCTCCTTGCAGCAATAATTTTATATTGGCAATATTTATGCTTTTAATGGCGTTTAAAAAGCGTTCGTAAATTCCGGTTATGAAAGCGATAGTTCCGCCCGAAACGCCGGGAATAACATCGGCTGCACCCATTGCTATTCCTTTGAAAAATGTGAGAATATAGTTTGTTCGTTTTATCATTTTTTTGTTATAAAAGATAAGTAAACATTCATTATTTGCTCGTTAAGTTTTGCTTCGGGGCATAATTCAAAAAACTGTTTCATCATTGTGTCGTCAAGTTCAAGACCGCGTTCGATGTAAATAATGCATTGTGGTATATTGTTGTTTTTCAAATGATAATATGCCAAATGATAGCAAACTTCCGGCATCGAATAAAAAGTTTCGTTATATTTTTTTTCAAGAATTTCTATCGCTTTTTCTATATCTGTTTTCGAAATTATTTCAGCATAAACAAGCCATGGGTAACAATCATAAATGGATTGATTATAATCGTTAATAAATCTTTCGATAGTTTGCTGCGCCTCGTAAAGTTTATCCTGTTTAAGTAATAATCTACTCAATCCAACTAAAAAAGCAGGAGCAAAGTCGATGTCGTCTAAGGCTTTACGCAAAAACAATTCGGCAGTTTTAAATTCGTTTTTTTGCGAATATATCATTGCAAGTCCATAATATGCGTCTATAAATTTTTTGTCTTTTTCGATAATATTAAAATATAATTTTTCGGCTACATCGTATAATTTTTCGCGTTCGTAGCATTTTGCAATTCCAAACAGAGCGTCAAGATTTTCTTTTTCAAAGTCTAACATTTTGTTGTATAATTTTATTGCTTCGTCATTTTTTCCAAGCATGCTAAAACATTCGGCTTTGTTGATTAATGTATCCTGCGCATCTTTATTGCTCACGGCAAGTCGTAAATCAAAGGCTTTTATTGCTTTTTCGTAGTCTGACATTAGCATACACGTGTTGCCTAATTCGTCCCAAAAACGTTCGTTGAAAGGTTCACTTTCCGTCATGCTTTCATATATTTTTACCGCTTTGCCGTATTCCGATTCGGTTTCATAACATTTGGCAAGCCAATACAGCAAATCGGGATTAATATATTTGATTGTTTTTTGTGCCATTTCAAGATATTTTTTTGCAAGTTGCAGTTGATACATTGTTATCAAAAAATCGCATACCAATTCTATTGCAAAGTCTTTGTCATCTGATAATTCTATGGCTTTATCAAATAATTTTTCTGCCGATTTGTACTGATGTTTTTTCAGGCATATTTCGCCTCTGAGAATATATACATCTGTAATTACATCGCTGTTGTATTCAATATCTTTTATGATTTTTTCGGCTTTTTCAAATTCATTATTTTTGATATATAAATCGGCTTTTATTGTTTTCAGTTCGAACGATGATGGATAAAAAATTTCGGCGGTACTGTTCACTTCGAGAGCCTTTTTATAATTGTTGTTGATAGCGTAATAATCGGCAATAGCAATAAATTCTTCCAACATAAAATAATGTTGTCTGTCGTTTTCATATCGTTTTACCAACTGTTCCGATTGGTCTATGTATTTTCTATTTTCTGACATTATTCTGTACTTTTATTGTTGATAAAAAATTTATTATTAAGCTCACAAATTTTGTTATATCATCCGACTTTTCAAGAAGTATTAAATCGAAGGGGTCGTTTTTATATTCTATTCCTCCGATTTTGAATTTCGCCATCGATAATGTTGATAAGTATTTGAAGACATAACTTGAGTTGCGCGACATATCAATTAATACATCAAAATTTTGCGATATAAATTTATCTGTTTCGCTGCAATCGGGTTTATCATACCATGTTAAATCCGACTTTGTAAATATTTTTACGTATGTTGGATATTGTTTTCTGTTTTCGAGTTCCGAACTTTTTATGTTTTCAAATACAATGGCAGATATTTTAATTCGCCGCGCTAAAAAAAATTTCATCATTTTATTTACTACAACATACATATTTTCTGTGTTTTCAAACAAAATTCCTACGCTTTTCATCGAGTCGATATTGCAAAACGCTTTTTCGCGTTTTCGTTTCGATGCGCGTGTTTTCAAAATTCTTTCGCCTATTATTTTCTTCAAAAATTCAAACATATATTACTTGTTTATTATCTCATTAAATTGATTTTCATCAATAATTTTCACATTCAGTTTATTTGCTTTGTCAATTTTCATTTGTCCGCTTTTTTCGCCCGACAGCAAATATGTTGTGGACGCAGAAATTGCCGATACATTTTTGCCTCCGTGCTGCTCTATTATTTTTTTCAGTTCTTCGCGCGGCGAGGTAAATGTTCCCGACACAACAAAACTCATGCCTTTAAGTTTATCCGATATTTTTTCATTTGTTTCTTTTGCCTCAAACTGCAATCCTGCACGGCGCAAGCGTTGTATTATTTCCTGATTCTTTTGATTTGAAAAATAATTGATTATGCTTTGCGCAATGCGTTCGCCGATTTCGTCAATTTGCAATAATTCATCTTCGTTTGCAGCCATAATTTTATCGACTGAATTTAACACTTCCACAATTTTTTTTGCTGTCGTTTCGCCCACAAAACGAATTCCTATTGCAAACAAAACTCTTGAAAATTCTATGTTTCGTGAGTCATCAATACTTTTTATTATGTTTTCAGCCGATTTTTCGGCAATGCGTTCCAATGGCAAAAGTTGTTCTTTTTTCAAATCATACAAATCGGCAATATTATTTATCAGATTATTTTTGTAAAGAAGTTCGATAGTTTCTATTCCCAAACCATCTATTGCCATTGCTTTGCGCGATATAAAATGTTCTATTTTGCCTACTATTTGCGGATGACAGCCGTTTTCGTTTGAACAAAAATGTTTTGCCTCGCTTTCTTCGCGTTCAAGTTTTGTGCCACATTCGGGACAGTGCGTAATGTATTCAAACGGTTTGCTGTCGCTGTTTCTGTGCGATTTATCCACTCCCACTATTTTGGGAATTATTTCTCCGCCTTTTTCTACAATCACCATATCGCCAATGCGAATATCAAGAATATTTATTTGCTCCTGATTGTGCAATGACGCGCGTTTAACGGTTGTTCCCGCAAGTTGTACCGGATTCAGATTTGCAACGGGAGTGATTGCGCCGGTGCGTCCAACCTGAAAATCAACAGATAACAGTTCGGTAACGGCTTGTTCGGCTTTAAATTTATATGCTATCGCCCAGCGCGGCGATTTTGCGGTAACGCCTAATTCTTCTTGTTGTTCCAGATTATTTACTTTTATTACAACTCCATCGGTGTCGTATGGCAACTTCTTTCGCTCTGTGTCCCAATAGTTTATGTATTCAAAAACTTCGTTTATTGATTGGCATTTTTTTATATTTTCAGATATTGGAAATCCCCATTTTACGGCTTCCTGCAAATTGTCGTAATGCGTTGTGTGCGGCAGAGTTTCGCCAAGCAAATAATATAAAAAGCAGTCGAGTTCACGTTTTGCAACTTGCGACGAATTTTGCAGTTTTATAGTTCCTGCCGTTGCGTTTCGCGGATTTGCAAACAGCGTTTCGCCTGTGTCGGTGCGTTCTTTATTCAATCGTTCAAACGACGAGTGGGGCATAAAAATTTCGCCGCGAATTTCAAATTCTTCGGGAAAATTATTGTGTATTTTTAGCGGAATATTTCGGATTGTTCGTATGTTTGTTGTAACATCATCGCCTTTTTCGCCATCGCCGCGAGTTACTGCTTGTTGCAAAATTCCATTTTTATAAATCAAACTTATTGATACTCCGTCAAATTTAAGTTCGCACACATATTCAAAATTGTCGCCTATGATTTTTCGCACACGCTGGTCAAAATCTTTCAAATCGTTTTCCGAATAAGTGTTGCCCAGCGACAGCATAGGATATTTGTGCCGTATCTGAACAAATTCATTATTTATATCACTTCCAATGCGTTGCGTAGGCGAATCTAATGTTTGCAGTTGAGGAAATTTTTTTTCAATAGCATCAAGCTCCATTACAAGCAAATCGTATTCAAAATCACTGATTACGGGGTTTGCATCAACATAATAATTTTTGTTGTGCTGCTCAATGATTTTGAGTAAATCTTCACATCGTATTTTTGCATCGTTAAAATTCATTCGCTTATTTTTATGCAAAAATACTAAAAGTATCAGACTTGTTTTGATTTGTTGATAAATTTTACTTGATATTACAGAAAATCTGTCGGATATTTAATTGCAAAAACCACATAACACATTATTAATCAGCAAATAAAAATCAATTACGAATTACGAAGCACGCAGATAAAATCAATTACGAATTACGCGCCCTGAAATGCAGTATTTTAAACTTAAAATAGCAAATAAGTTCTGTCCGTTCGGGCAGTAGAGTGGAGTGTATTTGTTCCTGCAGGTTGCGGCTTACGTATTAATCTGCGGGTATGAAAATATTACCTCGTATTTCTTCGCCGTTTTGTTGATATTGATTCCTCTTACGAAAAATAATAATTGATTCATTATTGGCTGTCCGATAAAATTTGTACTTTTGCTCATGGTTATTTGTTGTTTTATTGTGAATACAAAAATAACCATTGAGCGGGTTATTACAAAATGCCCGCTTATTTATTTTTTTAGCGGACAGTAGAGAAAAGAAATTAAAATAAAAAAACACGGACACCTTGCTAAAAGCTTCTTTAAGTGTGGATTAGAGACAATATCAACGGTGCTACTCAACCCTCTTGCTAAGATTGAATTTTGTATCTTTCAATTTTTGTCATGTACTTAGATTATTTGTTACTAAAAATATTTAGAATCAATATTTTCTTTGTGTTCTTTGTGTCTTTGTGGGATAACAAAAGAAACCCACAAATAAATATGAAATAACACTTTTATACAAAACCATGCCGCGTTAAAGTATAACATCTTAACTTCTGACCAATGACCAACGACCAACGACTAACGACTAAATACTAAATACCAAATACCAAATACCAACAACCAAATAAATTTGCATTTGTCATCAATTATTCATAATATTGTAAAAAAATACATCAAAAATGAAAAACATACTAATCACGGGAGGCGCTGGATTTATTGGCTCGCATGTTGTGCGACTGTTTGTTAACCAATATCCGGAATATAATATTGTAAATCTGGATAAACTTACTTATGCCGGAAATCTTGAAAATCTGAAAGACGTGGAAAATGCTGTAAATTACAATTTTGTGAAAGCCGACATTTGCGATTTTGATGCGGTTCTCAACGTTTTCAAAAAATATAATATCGACGGCGTTTTGCATCTTGCCGCCGAAAGTCATGTTGACCGAAGTATAAAAGACCCGTTTACGTTTGCACGCACAAATGTGTTGGGAACTTTATCGCTGTTGCAAGCGGCAAAAGAATGTTGGAAAAATGATATGAACGGAAAATTATTTTATCATATTTCAACCGACGAAGTTTATGGCGCATTGCAGTTTGATGATTCGCTGTTTACCGAAGAAACACGATACGACCCACATTCGCCGTATTCGGCAAGCAAAGCAGGCAGCGACCATTTTGTGCGTTCGTTTCACGATACTTACGGATTGCCCGTTGTGATAACAAATTGCTCGAATAATTACGGACCTTATCAGTTTCCCGAAAAACTGATTCCTCTTTTTATAAATAACATTCGACACAACAAACCGTTACCTGTTTACGGAAAAGGCGAAAACGTCCGCGACTGGCTTTATGTGGTTGACCATGCACGCGCAATCGACATTATATTTCACAAAGGAAAAATCGGCGATACTTACAACATCGGCGGTTTCAACGAATGGAAAAATATTGATTTGATAAAAATAATTATTAAAACTGTCGATAAATTTTTGGGACGCAGCGAAGGCGAATCTGAAAAACTGATAACCTACGTAACCGACCGCGCAGGACACGATTTGCGTTACGCGATAGATTCGTCGAAACTTAAAAACGAATTGGGTTGGCAGCCATCGTTGCAATTTGAAGAAGGAATAGAAAAAACCGTAAAATGGTATCTCGAAAATCAGGCGTGGCTTGATAATGTTACTTCGGGCGCATATCAGGAATATTATTTGAAAATGTATTTTTAGAGAAGAAGCAAGAATCAAAAACCAAGAAGTTATGAAGTTAGATGAAGTTATAGAAGTTAAATGATTGATTATTGTTAAAAAAGCATACGGATTATACAGATATACAGATTTATACAGATAAAAATATGGATGTAACAAAATTAGCATTTAACGAATTTGTGGGATTGAAATTTTCGGATAATTCCGATTATCTTTTAATGTTGGAAAATAAACCTGAATACAGCAATCATTTAAACACAGTACACGCAAGCGCACAATTTGCTTTGGCTGAGGCTACAAGCGGTCATTTTTTGTTTCGTGAATTTTCGGAATTAAACGATGTAATTCCCGTTGTACGAAAAGTAGAATTGAAATATCGAAAACAGGCAACCGGCAAAATTTTTTCAACAGCGCGATTTATCGACACAAGCAAAACGGAAATAATAAAATCGCTGAACGAAAAAGGACGAGTGCTGTTGAGCGTTGAAGTTTCGTTATTTGATGCGGAAAATACGCTTGTAATGCAATCTGTTTTTGAATGGTTTATATCGGTAACGAGATAAATATTAAGAATTTATTTAATTCGTAATTGAAAATAGCACATTTGGAAAAGTATATAAAAAAGATATGTCATACTTTTGCAGCGAGATAAAATTCACGAAAAACATGGAACAGCGAATTTCAACAAAAGAAGAATATTACAAACGCATTAATATAGTTATCGAATACATTAACAATAATTTAGATAAAGATATTGATTTGGAAAAACTCGCCGAAATATCAAATTTTTCAAAATGGCATTTTCAGCGCATAATGAAAGCATATTTGGGCGAGGCTGTCGGAACATTTATTGTGCGAATGCGAGTTGAAACTGCCGCAAGACTATTGCGTTATACAAATATGTCAATCAGCGATATAGCATATCAGGTAGGCTATGATGTTCCGTCTTCGTTGTCGAAAATATTTAAGATGTTCTATAATATTTCGCCGAATGAATATCGTAACAATAAAAATTTTATAATTATGAAATCAATGAACTTAAAAGAAAATTTGAATTTGAAAGCGCCAAAAGTGCTTGTATTAAATCCCAAACAGGCTATCTATCTTAAACTTAACGGCAGTTACGCTAATCTTAATTACGGCGAAGCATGGGGACGTTTGTGGCAATATGTGAAAGAAAATAAACTTTTTTCGGCTGGTATTGAACACATTGCAATTTTTTATGACGACCCGAAAATAACCGAACCCGATAAACTGCGCACAGACGTATGTTTGGTATTGGTGAAAAACGCTGAACCAAAAGGAGATATAGGCGTAAAAACAATTGAAGGCGGCAAATACGCGATGTTTTTGTATCAAGGTTCGTATGAAAATTTAAGTGCCGTTTACGATACAATTTATGCAAAATGGTTGCCCGAAAGCGGACATAAACTCCGTAATTATCACTGTTTTGAAAAATACATAAATAATCCGGCAAACACCATTCCCGAAAAATTGAAAACAGAAATTTATGTTCCGATAGAATAGTTTTTTATTTGGTATTTAGTCGGTGGTATTTGGTATCTGGTCGTTAGTATTTGGTCGTTGGTATTTAGTTGTTAGTCCTCCAGCAATTATTCATACAGCACATTGAAAAGTATGAAACTCTGTATCATTATTTCAACATACAACGGATTAATAAAAAAATCGACACAAATTTAATTTATGCTGTATTATTTATTTTGTTGTTTGAGCAAATAAATAAATTCTTTAGGCAGGTTGAGTTTTTCAAGTTGTCCGGCAGTGATTTCGATGCCTACTATTATTGATTTTTCTTTTGCGGTGTTGTGTTTTAGATACACTTCGCTTATAAAATCATATTCCAACACTTTCGAAATATTTATCAGCAATTCTATGTCTATACTTTTTTGTTCAAACAATAGATAAACGGTTGAGCGATGGATGTTTATAAGTCGCGCAAATTCGGCTTTGGTGATATTTTTTTCGTCGAATTTTTCTTTTATCAGTTTGCCTATATGTATGTTTTTCATAGAACAAAATGGTTAATTTTTAGAGGTATTTTTATGCAAAAAAACAAATATTAATAACGCATAAAAGAGTTTATTGTTATGGCAAACAGCGCATTTTAAAATTTGCTGATTTATTAAATTTACAAGTAAGGCTGTAGTTTTCAGATTTATTTTTCAATATTTATTATTATTTCGTCTGCTATTTTCTTTAATCCGCTATCGTAGGCTTTTCTGCCGGCTTTGTCGTAATCAAGTCCGCCGCCTTTGATGTCGGTGAAATTATTGTTATAAATTTCTTTGCCCGATTTTTTTTCGACAAGAGAAATTGTAGCATCTAAATACGAAAAATAAATACCTTCTACAACACTGCCTTTACGAGTTTGCGCATTTATAACAAGCATCCAATCTGCATTTTCGCGCGTTGGCACAAAACTACATCCATATTTTGATAATTCGGCTTTGATTTTAGGTTCTAAAAGATGCACTGTTTGTTCAAAATTTTTTTCTTTGGCTTGCACATATATTGCAATAGCAGTTTGTAGCCACGACACCGATTGTATTATTTCCGCCTTCAATGCCAGCGTTTTTTGCATTTGTGCGCTTTCATTTTCGTTTCCTTCTATCGCTATTAACAAAAATTGGTCAACATTCAATTCGTCAAAAAAGGGAGTGGCAGATTCGTACGTTTTTCTTGCTCTGCCTTTATTTCCGTCATCTTCAAATTGTTTTGCGTTTTCAATCGTCATTTCTATTTTTTGAATAATAAATGAGATATTTGTTTTATAATAATCTTTTATTTTGTTTTTGTCGGCATACGCAAAACAATATCCTGTGTGTGCAGATTTATCATAATAATATTCTGTGTGTAAGCCATTTATGGTAGCATCTGCAAATGACAAACTTACAGCAGTATATTCTTCGCTGACAACTCCTTTTATTTCAGATTTGGCAAGATATTTTGTACTTTGCACAGATATTATTATTCCTTCTATCAGTTCGGATTTTGCGCTTGCTTTAAGCGCGTTTATGAACGCAGGCGATTCTGCGCCAACGTTACTTACAAAACTTGTAAGATATTGTTCTTTCGGATAATCATTATTCCTCACCATATCTGTTACCCACGATGGTTTTTGAGCAAAACAAACGAAAGGAATAAAAAAAAGTAAGAAGAAAATTTTTTTCATTCGTCAATATTTTTTTAATCTTTTAATTGAAATACGTAACCAAAACCACCTTTAACATATTCGAATACAAAATATTTTTTAGCCTGTGTATAGATAGTATAAGATTTGGAATCAATATCTTTTGACCATTCAATTTTTAATTCATGCTTACCGGGATTATCATTTGTAGTCTTAACACTAAATCCATCGTTAAGATTGCCGTACCCTATTGGTTTACCATCTAAAAACAGTTGCGCTGTGGGATTTTTTTTAGTGGAAAATCCGGGAAATGATATTGCTATTTCGTCATCTCCAACAGATTGAGGAGAAATGACAGATGTAATTATTGTTTCTTTACTGTTGTTTTTTTCTTCTTTTTCCTCGGTTTTTGTAAAAATACTGCCAATGCCATTAAGAATAGATTTGTTTTCTTCTGTTTTGTTTTCTTTTTTAGGTGTTGATTTAGATGCCGGCACTTCTTCGCCAAGAACTTCAAATGCTAATGAATTTGCAATATCCAGAACTTCGCTTTGATTTACCAATTTTGTTTTTTGACTTTCTACGGTTGCGCTTTGTACATCTATTATTTTTAAACTCAATAAACCTTTATCGCCGCTGGATGATAAAACCGACAGTAGAACTTTATTTGCGCCCGCCAATTTGCCTATCGCACTTATTTGATTTTCATCTACAACGCCTGAATTGGAAAATTTTTGCTCTTTTAAAATTTTATCTATCAACGACCGCTCAACAATACTGTATTTTCCCGAATTTACAATGACTTCACTAACAATTTCGCGTATCATAACACCTGCGCCTTCATCAAAAATTTTTCCTGAAATTACAGGGTCAAAAATAGCGATTTTTGTTTTTTGTTCTTGTGCCGATAAGGGTAGCAAAACAAATAAAAGTAATATAAAACAAATTATTTTCTTCATAACTAAATGCAAAAAGAAAAAAAATCTACCGCTGCCATCAATAATTCGTTCAATCTAACTATAACTAAAAAAAAGTATAAAGAATTAACAACGGTAGAATTTCTTAAATTTCAAGCGTTAAAATATGTAACTAATGCCTATAAATGCAGAACCGATAGTAAGTTTTGCATTATAACCATCAGCCCAAACGCCGCTGTCCCAAATGTTCATTAATCCTTGTTGATATCCTAATTCAAATTTAAACTTTTTTAAATTGATACCGCCAACTAATCCTAATCCTGCATTAAAGGTATTTAAGAGAGGACTCATACGTCCCGCAACTTTAATTCCGGCATAAGGTCCGGCTTGAGCATATAAATTAAAATTACCTACAGGAATAGAATAACCTAAATATAAAGGAACTTCGATATAGGAAACATTAGTATCATCAAAGTTTTTCATACTAAACATTGCGCTTGTGTTAATATAAAAATTTTTCTTTAATCCCAAGTACAAAACAGGACCTACTTCAAACCCCGCTGACCCTGATACACTCGTCGTTCCGCTATAATCGTCTCCACCATAAGATTCATTATAAGAAAAATTAGCAGTAGAATAACAAGCTCCGGCGCGAATGCCCCAAACAGCCTGTGCATTTGCAGACGTAATGCCGATAAAGGCAATACATAATAATAATAAGATTTTTTTCATTGTAATAAGATTTTTTTGTTTATAATTAAATTTAATTGTTTCCGTAAGTTTTTGCGAAAGCATCCATTTCTTCGTCAAAATGTTTTCTGAATTTTTCGCGATTAAAAATTGTTTCAAATTTTTTATTTGCGGCGGCATTTCTTTCTAAAGTAGCAAATACTTCTTCTTTTTTTGCTTCCGTAGCCATATAAACTTTGTACATATTATCCGATGTACGCATCGTTTCGTTACAGGCTATACTAACATTGCTGATTTGCTGTTGTATAACTTCGCGGGTCAAAGCCTCAAAAGTTTCTGCATAGTCGGAAGGCACTTGTCCGGCATCGTTTACATATTTTTCGGCAACTCGTTTAATAAGAGTAGAGATACTGCTTGCCAATTCGGTATTAGCCGCCATACGCGCTTTGTCTCTGGCTGTATTAAGGTCTTTGCTTTGCCCAACACCCATGCCTCTGAAAAAATCTTTGTCGGTATGTGAATTTTCGCATGGAACACTTACTTTTGTTTCATTTAGAGCTTTTGTGATAGGAACAGCCTTAGTTCCTCCACACGAATAACATAAAATCGTTATTGCTGATATTGCAATAATTGTTATGAATTTATTTTTTCTCATAAATTGTGTTTTTTTATAAAAATTTAACATTAAAATATCGGCGCAAAAGTACAATCAGTTTTTCATAATAACCACTACATCAGCGTTATATTTATCGACACATTGAGTGATAAATTTCGACACTATATTCGGTATTCGGTATTCAGTATTCAGTATTCAGTATTCACGTATTCAGTATTTAGTATTCAGTGATACAAAATAAATAACCTATTAAAGATGGAATGAATCCTAACGGATTCAAATGTTTATAGAAAATGAATGTCCGCACATCACCTCCGACCCCGCATGGGGTCGAACAATGGGATGATTTGTACATTTTTACCAACATACAATCCTCTATCGGGATTTTTTTGGTCATCTTTTATATTTTTTTTATTTTTTACCCTTATTTTTGTGAGCGCCCTCAGTAGTACCAAGTTTTCCTTTCCTTCTTTCCCTTATTAAAATATTGAAAATAAAGGAATAAGGGTGATTTGTGAATGATACCATTTGCTAAAAGGGCGTTTTTGAAAATAATGGTTAAGTGATGACAAATAAATAAGATATAAATGTCTCCGGATTGTTTCGTTCCTCGCAATGACGTGAAGTCCATGCGTCATTGCGAGGAACGAAGCAATCCGGAAATTAAAAACATTACAAGTTATTTATTTTTTATTATTAAACTAAAAATTAAGTCCTAATGTTATGCCAAACGTACCGGTTTTGCGAGCATAATAATCGGTATCTTCTTTCATAATATTAACCAATCCAAAATCATACTTCAAACCACAATATATTTTACCAAAACTAAGTCCTGCTCCAAGGCTAAGCCCTGTGTCAAAGGTTGAAAATGAACTATCTTTTCCAAAAGCGTCATCCTTGTCAGTTTCGTCACCGTATCCGGGCATAGACCAAGTATAAGTAATTGTACCAAATACGCCAAAACCAACGAATGGACCGGCATTAAGATGCAACTGCAAAGCGTCGGATAAATCAATACGATACGACAATAACACCGGAATGTCTATATAAGCCAGACCATTTCTGACTGATACATTCGCACCATCTTCGTAATCATAATATTTATAAATGCAACCTTTGTTTTCAAGATACAGTCCGGGCTGAATGTATAAATTTGACGATAACGGAATGTCAACAATTAAGCCAAAATGAACACCTAAATAAGATGAATTACCCTCATCCTGTTCTCCATTCAGTGTAGGAAAGTTCAAACCTGCACGTACCCCAAATTGCACACCCTGAGTATCATTGCGTTTAGTAAAACTGCTGAGCCAACTCTCTCCTGCAATTTGTGCTGAGGCTTGCTGTGTGCCTGCAATGCTGTTTATAAGTAACACAGCCAAAACTATTAATGTTTTTTTCATTGTAAATAAAAATTTTTGTTAATTATTAATTGTTAAATTGTTAAAGATTAAAATCCATTTCCCGTCCCGCAGGATTTGTAATCCGAAAAAACACATTGGTTTTATGATTTTGTTGCGGATTATAAATCCTTATACTCCAACATTCGGTTTGCAAATCCGAATGAACGGACAAACGAGGATTTTAACAGATAAAAAAACTTTGTGTATTTTGCAGTTGAAAATTTAACTGCAACAAACACAAAGTTTTTACAAAGTCATAAAGTATTAAACTAAAAGATTAAAAATTAAGTCCTACTGTAATGCCAAACACGCGGCTATGAACATAAAAGCCTTCTTCAGCCTCTTTCAGAATATTAATCATACCCAAATCATACTTCAATCCAAAATAGATTTTACCAACACTAACTCCTGCTCCAAGACTAATTCCTGCATCAAGACGTGAAAACGTCTCCTCACCAAATGTATCCTCACTGTATGCATCTCCATCGTAATTGGCGGAAGTTGTGCCAAATGCACCAAAACCAACAAAGGGACCTGCATTCAGATGCAATTGCATATTGTCAGACAGAGCTAAACGATATGACAATAACACCGGCACGTCGAAATAAGCCATACCTACTTTG
>JAITOP010000187.1 GCA_031289895.1 Prevotellaceae bacterium | reverse complement strand
TGCCGCTGTAGTCGGTAAACCATGCTACATCATTGATATTGCTACTGCCGCTGTATTTATAGCCCTTGCTTTTGTTGCCGCCGCGTGCTGCATATTCCCATTCTGCCTCTGTGGGCAAACGGTAGTTTTTGCCTGTAGCGGCATTAAGCCGACTTATAAATTCCTGTACATCAGTCCAACTAACTTGCTCTACAGGCAGATTATCTCCTTTGAAATTTGAAGGATTGCTGCCCATTACCGCTTTCCACTGCGCCTGTGTTACTTCGTATTTGCCAATATTAAAACTGCTAACCGTTACGCGATGCAGAGGACTTTCATCACCATAGCACTCGCTGCCTTGTTCCGAAGAACAGCCCATCCAAAATGTGCCGCCTTGTACAGATACCATTTCAGGCTCTGCGGGATGGCGGGTTTGTGAACTTGACGAAGAGTTTGAATATCCTTGTGTTGTTACATTTATTGGTACAGATTTCGGTTTATCTGCGCGTACCGGACGTAGCGAAAAATTTTTATTTTGCCATCCATAATCGGCATCAACCGCTCCGTTGCTAAAATTAAGAATACCATCCTGCGAGCCGTAACTGCCTGTTAATCCTTTTATATTCGACCGTATCAATTTCAGTTCGGTAAGTGTAGGCAATCGCCAGTCGTTGTATCCTGACCAATTGGAATTATTTAGGGTTTCGCACATTTCTTCGGCTTCCGAATAATTGAATTTTCCAACATCTTTATGAGATACAGTCAGATAATCCATCACCAATATGGGTTTGTCGGCAGGTTTGGGCTTGTCGGCTGGCGGTGGTTTATCAGGTCGTACAGCAGGTTTTTCTACGGCAGGCACAACAGGTTTTTCTATTTGAGCATTCATCTTATTATTAAATGAATGGCAGCAAAATAATAATATTAATAATACAATTTTTGTTTTCATCACTATTAGTTTTTATTTATTACTGTGATTTTGTTAAAACGCCGTTTTCCCAAGTTCCTTTGCCTAATTCTTTGCCCGAAGCACTGAAATACGTTCCGTAACCATTTTGTTTATTTTCAGCCCATCTTCCTGTATAATACGAGCCATCTTTGTATTTATAAGTGCCTCGCCCGTCAATATTGTTTTTTACAAAATCGCCTTCATACGATTCTCCGTTATTATACAATAAAGTTCCTTTTCCGTCTCTGTATCCGTTAACAAATACGCCTTCGTAGGTTTGGTTTTCAGATACGGCAACGCCAAGTCCGTGTGGTACGCCGTCTTTTATTTGTCCTGTGTATTTAAATGTCTCGTCATTTAAATTAAATTCCAAATCTTTTACCTCATTAGTTGTTGTTACACTGTCATTTGTTGTTTGTGTATTTTGACTACCCGACGACATGATATAAACTGCGAAACCTATCAAAAGAACCGATAAAATGACTAATATTGTTATAAAAACTTTGCTTTTGTGATTGCCCGAAATATTTGGCGAGTTATAATTTTTGTTTTTCAACAAGCTAACCATAAACTCGTTAACTGTTTGATACCTGTTTTCGGGTTTCAGTTGCATCGCTTTCATTATAGTGCGGTTGGCATCTTCGGTTACTGCGGCATTAAGTTCTTTTGGTTCGGGCATTGTTTCTGTGGTGCGGGCAGTTGCGTCCATAGGTTTGTGTCCTGTGAGTGCAAAGTAAAACACTGCTCCTAATGCATAAATATCAGAATAAGAACCTTTTTTACTTGTGGCAGAATATTGTTCCAAAGGTGCATATCCTTGTGTGAGTATTGATGTATGGCTTTGTGTTTTATCGTGAATAAATTCGCGTGCCGAGCCAAAGTCCAACAGTACAATCTTATTTTCGGGAGTAATTATAATATTATCGGGTTTAATATCGCGATGCAGAATATTTTTTGTGTGAATATAACCAATAGCATCTGATAACTGCCCAATATAATTTACGGCAGTTTCGTAATCCAATATTCCATTTTGCTCAACCGTTTGCTGAAGCGTATTACCTTGTACGAAAGGCATTACAATATATGATGTATTGTTTTCTTCAAACACATCAATAACTTTCACAATGTTGGGATGCTCGAGTTTTGCCAATGTTTGAGCTTCTTCTACAAACTTATGTCGGTATTTCTCATAAGTATTAATGTTAATTCCTTGCAAATTAACGGTTTTGTTTTGCGTATTACGCATACAATAACCATTAATAAAAAACTCTTTTACAGCATAATAGCTGTTAAGACTTGAATGTTTGGCATAATAAGTGATGCCAAAACCGCCTACGCCGATTACACGCTCTATGGTGTATTTACCATTGTAAAGCGTATTGCCTGCTGATAATTCTTTAAAAACAATTGAACTATTTTCCATATTTTATTTTTTTTAATTTATATATATATTTTTTTCTAAATTGCCGTTGTTATATTGTGCCTGTGGTTAATTTTATTAAAACTGTTTTGTTATTCTTTATTCATGCAAAATTCTTAATTCTCAATTCTTAATTCTTAATTCTTAATTCTTTTCGCCCCTAAATCCCCTAAAGGGGACTTTGCTGCATTGCCTAAATTTTCCGCAGTGTCCAGACTCCCCTTTAGGGGTTGGGGGCGTTCATTTTTCATTTTTAATTCTTAATTGATAAAATGTTGGTAGAAAACGAATGTCCACACACCACATACGACCCCGAATGGGGTCGAACAATGGGGGGATTTGTTCATTTCTACCAACATATAATCCCTAACGGGATTTTTTTTGTCATCTTTTATAATTTGTTTATTTGTCATTTTTATATATCTTCATTCTTAATTTTTAATTTTTAATTGATAAATTGCCTGTAAAAGATGGAATGAATCCGTTAGGATTCAAATGTTGGTAGAAAACGAATGTCCACACACCACATACGACCCCGAATGGGGTCGAACAATGGAGGGATTTGTTCATTTCTACCGAACGATAATCCCTAACGGGATTTTTTTTGTCATCTTTTATAATTTGTTTATTTTTCATTTTTCATTATTTTTTTTCATTTCATTTTTTTCATTTTTTTTTCATTTTTTTTTCGACCGCTTACGCGGTATTAATAACTCATTTGCCCCATGTGCTTCGCTCCGCTTCGCACCTTTGGGCAAATTTCGTTTGCTTACACGAGAGGACGGATGACACACAGGAAAAACT
>JAITOP010000089.1 GCA_031289895.1 Prevotellaceae bacterium | reverse complement strand
TGTTTTTCTTCGATAAGACAGGATAATATGTTTTTCATTTTCGCCTTGCTATGTTTTGTGATGTAAAGATACAAATTTATTTAATATCTTAATCTAATTTTGTTTTTTGTTGATTTGTTTTTTTGTTGATTTGTTGATTTGTTTTTTGTTGATTTGAAAAAGCACGCAGATAACACAGATTAAACGGATTTACGCAGATAAAAATCAATTGTGAATTATGAAACAGAAAATCAATTACGAATTACGAAATTTGTAGAATAATAAACTTTATAACTTTAAAAACTTTATAACTTTAAAAACTTTATAACTTTATAACTTTATGAACTTTCTAACTTCTTGCTTCTAATTTCTTGGTTCTTGATTCTTTTTTTAACTTTGTATGTTTTTAAATACATTTTATTATCATGAAAAACGAACAAATGCTTGTTGATATAGAGAAAATTATCAAATCAAAAAGCCCGTTTTTGGCTAAAATATTGCCGAAATTTGTAATTCGTTACATCAAGCGCATTGTGCATGAAAGCGAGGTAAACAATATTCTGTCAAACTATGGACATCTTAAAGGTATTGATTTTGTGAACGCTACGCTCAACGAATTAAACATTTCGTATATAGCCAAAGGTCTTGATAATATTGATAATTCGCAAGATGCTCGTTTCATTTTTGCATCAAATCATCCGCTTGGCGCGCTGGACGGTCTGGTGTTGATGAGCGCAATAGGTCAACGGTTTAACAACAACGTAAAATTTGTTGTAAACGATATTTTGATGAATCTGAAACCGCTTGAACCTGTTTTTATTCCCGTAAACAAACATGGGCGGCAAACAACCGATTACACGAAACAATCAAACGATAGTTATGCTTCGGATTCGCAAATTTTATATTTTCCGGCAGGCTTGTGTTCGCGAAAAATAAAGGGAAAAATAATTGATTTGGAATGGAAAAAAAACATAATAGGAAAGGCGCAACAATATCACAGAGACATTATTCCTGTTTACTTTTCGGGTAAAAATTCAAACTTCTTTTATCGCTTGGCGAATATCCGAAAAAAATTAGGAATAAAAGCGAATATAGAAATGTTTTATTTGTCGGATGAGTTTTTTAAACAAAAAAACAGTAACTTTGAACTCGTTTTTGGAGAACCGATAAAATTTAATACTTTTGACAAAACCAAATCGCAGGTTGACTGGATAAATTTTGTGCGGCAAAAAACATATTTACTTGGCGAAGAAATAGAAAAAATGAAAATATTAAATAAAAATAAATAAAATAAAAAGCGTATGGAACCTATAATTGCACCTGTCGATAGAAATATTATCGAAACAGAACTTACTGTTGATAAGTATGTTCGCGACACAAATAATGGAGGAAACAAATTATATGTTGTAACTTATGAAGATTCGCCCAACACGATGAACGAGATAGGTCGTTTGCGCGAATTATCGTTTCGTACTGCCGGCGGAGGAACAGGCAAAAGTTTGGATATTGATGAATTTGATATTCAAAAAAATCCTTACAAACAGCTGATTGTCTGGAATCCTCGCGACAGAGAAATTGTAGGCGGATACCGCTATATCTTGTGCGAAAGTAATAATATTGACGAGCTTGCAACTGCCGAATTATTTATTTTCACTCAAAAATTTATTGATGAATATATGCCCAAAACAATAGAACTCGGACGCTCGTTTGTACAGCCAAAATATCAGAAAAATATTTATGCGCTCGATAATTTGTGGGACGGGCTTGGAGCGTTGGTGGTGAAATATCCGGAAATAAATTATTTTTTCGGAAAAGTTACAATGTATGTTTCGTATAACATTGCGGCGCGCAACCTTTTACTGTATTTTTTGCGTAAATATTTTCACGATAACGAAGAATTGGTTTTGCCTATTCATCCGCTGCTGACTTACGCACGCCGCGACGAAATGGAACAAATATTTACAGGTAAAAATTACAAAGAAGATTATAAAAATTTAACAAGAAAAATTCGCGAAAACGGCGAACATATACCACCGCTCATAAATTCGTACATGAAACTTTCACCATCGATGAAAATATTTGGCACAGCACTAAATCCGGGTTTCGGCGGAGTTGAAGAAACAGGAATTTTGATAAAAATAAGCGACATTTACAGCGAAAAACTTGAACGTTATATCGGTCCATTGCGCAAACTTCGCAGACGGATAAAATGGTTTCGCAGGAGATAGATTTTTTTTGTTGATTTGTTTTTTGTTGATTTGTTGATTTGTTGATTTGTTGATTTGTTGATTTGTTAATTGGAGAAAATATTAAAACCAAAAAATGCACATTTAATAAAATTTAACATTATGCATTTGCAAACAGATTTCTAATAACAATAATGTTATTATATTTGTAGTGTCAAATGACAAAAGTGGTTATATATGAAAAAGAAACATAAAAAAATTAGTAAAAAACGATTAGATGCCGAAGATGACTTAATATTTTACCTGCGGAATTTCAAAAAATTTTATCCCGATTCGAGAGAAAAATTTAGAAGAATTATCTACAAATTAGTACAAGAATTGATAGAGATGGAAGATTAATATTAAATAAAAAGTGAAAATATGAATCAGAAAATAAAGAAACTAAGAGAAAGATTTCGCGAAGCTAAAACAGAAACAGAACGCGAAGCAATAGATATAGAAATTGATAAACTGATAAAAGAAAATCAATCGGAATTTGAAAAAGCAATGTTTTCAGATATAGAAAACGTTGTTTCAGAACTAAAAGACGACAGATTATGTAATAAACTTACAGAAATATTGCCTGTAATATCAGTATCATATCTTGCAAAAACATATTTTGATAAAACGCCTCAATGGTTTTATCAACGATTAAATGGAAATGTTGTAAACGGCAAACAGGCAAAATTTACTGATAATGAATTGAATGTACTTGCAAACGCATTGTCTGATATATCAGATAAAATAAAACAATCGGTAGCCTTTGTTGTTTGAAAAAACTTGAATAAATTATGAGAAAAAACATAGTAAATTTACTTGTGAAATTATCTAAAAACAATAATTCACAATCATTTAAAATTATATCATTAATAATTGGAATAATATTTTTCTTAATTATTTTACCTCTT
>JAITOP010000065.1 GCA_031289895.1 Prevotellaceae bacterium | reverse complement strand
AGAGTGCGGAGCACATGCGTGCAATAGAATAACAAACATTCACCCGCACGACGTGTAGAAATTAATTAAAAATTAAGAATTAAAAATTAAGAATTAAGAATTAAAAATTGAAAAAAAATTGTAAACAACAAAACTCTTCATGTTCCTTGTAAAAAACTTTGTGAACTTTGTGGTTAAAAAATTAAGAATAAAAAACCAAAATGCACGATAACATAAACAGTTTTTTAAATTACATACGACTGTCATAATTATAAACGGGTATTTTCTTAGTAATTCATAAATACGGCAGATAATCAACTATTTACAGTTTATTTGTGTTAAAAACTAAGGTTTTTATATTGTCAGTTTTGCATTGTTAACATTCAAATTAAAATTTTCTTATTTTAAATTTGATTAAGATTTTCAGTTAAAAATTATTATTTACTTACTAATTAAAATAAAATATTTATTATTAATTATAATTATATGTTAATTAACATAAATTGTATTTGATTGTTTTATTGGAAATAAATTTTGGAAAAAAATGCTGAAAAATTTATTTTTTAATTATCAATTTATCATATTATAATGTGTAATTGTAAAAATTTTGTTTAACTTTGTGAGGTAATATTATGTAAATAATATTCTTGTTTTTTATGAAATTATAGAACTTTTTAGATTATTAATTATGAAAACAACCATTGATAAACAAATTTTAGAAAAAGCCCAAAGTTGGCTTAGCGATAAATATGACTCTGAAACTCGTAAACAAGTTCAGTATTTAATTGATAATGACGAGCAAGAACTTGTTGAAAGTTTTTACCGAACCTTGGAATTTGGAACAGGCGGTTTGCGCGGAATTATGGGCGTAGGCAGCAACCGAATGAACAAATACACTGTTGCAATGGCAACTCAGGGTTTGGCAAATTATCTTAAAAAAGAAATAAACGATGCCGAAATAAGCGTTGCAATTGCTTATGATTGTCGCAATAACAGCAATTTTTTTGCGAAAATAGCATCATCCGTTCTTGCGGCAAACGGAATTAAAGTTTACCTTTTCGATTCGCTGCGACCAACGCCGGAATTGAGTTTTGCTGTTCGTTATTTTTCGTGCAACAGCGGAATTGTTGTCACTGCATCGCACAATCCCAAAGAATACAACGGTTACAAAGTTTATTGGAACGATGGCGGACAAATTGTTGCGCCTCACGACAAAAATATTATCGCCGAAGTCAATAAAATTACTGATATTGACGAAGTAAAATTTTCGGATAATGATGACAAAATCATAATGACAGGCAATGAAATAGACAATATTTATATTGATAAATTATGTTCGCTTTCGATGTCGCCTGAAATTATCAGCAAGCATAACGATATGAAAATTGTTTATACTCCGCTGCACGGAACGGGAGTGAAACTTGTACCGAAAATGTTGCGCCAGCTTGGTTTTACCAACATAATAAATGTTGCGGAACAAGATGTTAATGATGGAAATTTTCCTACCGTTTTATCTCCAAATCCCGAAGAATCATCTGCATTGAAAATGGCTATTGATAAGGCTATTGCAACAGATGCCGATTTGGTAATGGCAACCGACCCCGACGGCGATAGGGTAGGAGTAGCCGTTCGCAATAGCGACAACGAATTTGTCTTGCTAAACGGTAATCAAACTGCTGCAATAATTACTTATTATTTGTTGAAAAAATGGAGCGAAAAAGGACTTCTAAAAGGTAAAGAATATATTGTAAAAACCATAGTTACAAGTAATTTACTTAACAAAATTGCCGAAAAATTTAATGTCGAATGTTTTGATGTTCTTACAGGATTTAAATATATCGCCGAAAAAATAAAGGAAAACGAAGGCGTGAAAAAATTTATTGCCGGCGGCGAAGAAAGTTACGGATTTTTGGTTGGCGAATTTGTGCGCGATAAAGATGCTGTAATGACTTGCGGAATAATTGCCGAAATTGCAGCATGGGCAAGCGATAACAACAAAACTTTTATTGATTTATTGCGCGATATTTATCTGGAATTTGGTTTTTATAAAGAAAAATTAGTGTCGCTTACCAAAAAAGGAAAAGCAGGAGTAGAGGAAATTCAACAAATGATGCACAATTTTCGCGAAAATCCGCCACGCTCATTTGCAGGCTCTGAACTTAAATTTGCTTACGATTATCAATCGGCGGAAATGCTTGATTTTGCAAACGGTTTGCGTACAAAGATAAACCAACCGAAATCAAATGTATTACAATTTGTAACCGGAGACGGAACTGTTGATTCAGTGCGCCCTTCGGGTACTGAGCCTAAAATAAAATTTTACATAAGCGCTCACGAAAAACTGAACAATATTGCCGATTATGATAAAATCTCCGCCAAAATAGATGAGAAAATTCAGAAAATTATTGAAGAAATCAGTATTCAGTAATCAGTAATCAGTAATCAGTATTCCGTAGTCAGTATTCCGTATTCTGTAATTCGGTATTCTGATTTTCGTAATTCGTAATTCGTAATTCGTAATTGATTCGTAATTCGTAATTCGTAATTAATTCGTAATTGATTCGTAATTTATTGTGAAATTAAGTTATGTTTTGCGAAAAGGATGAATATATTACCAAATTTTAATTACTTTTGGCGCTTTAATGCAAAATGAAAAATCTGTTTACAAAAAAACAATACGCGCAACTTAACGAATATCTGCACTTGGCAAAACGTGCAGCCATTATCATACATACAAATCCCGATGGTGATGCAATAGGTTCGTCGGTTGCGTTGTCGCATATTCTCAAAAAACTTAAAATCAGCAGTACGGTTATTGTTTCAAACAATTTTCCCGATTTTTTGAAGTGGATTGCCGACAGCGAAAAAATTATTGTTTACACCGAAAAAAAATCGGTGGCGCGCGCTGCAATAAAAGAAGCGGATATTATATTTTGCTTGGATTTTAACGCGCTTGACAGAATAGATGTTCTCGAAAAAATTGTTAAAGAAACCACAGCACCACGAATACTTATCGACCATCACGTTGCACCAAAAGACGAATTTGATTTGAAATTTTCATATTATCCTATAAGTTCTACATCCGAACTGGTGTATAGGATTGGAGTGAAATTGCTCGGCACAAAAATATTCCCCAAAAAAACTGCCGAAGCATTATTTTGCGGAATGATGACCGATAGCGGAACGTTTTCGCACAGTTCGTCGTATCCCGATTTTTTCAAAATCATAGCAAATCTATTGGAATGTGGCGTTGATAAAGAAAAAATCACACATTTAATTTACGATAATTTCAGCGAAAACCGCATGAAACTGCTTGGATACGCCTTGTCGAAAATGATAGTATTGCCCCAATATCATACGGCATATATTCTGCTTTCGCGAAACGATTTGAAACAATTTGATTTTAAAATAGGTGATTCCGAAGGCTTTGTAAATTATCCCTTGTCGATAAAAGGAGTTGTGCTGTCGCTGTTGCTGGTCGAAAAAGAAGACCATCTTAAAATGTCGCTGCGTTCGCAAGGAAATTTTGATGTAAATAAATTAGCGCGAAAATATTTCAACGGCGGCGGACATAAAAACGCAGCAGGCGGAAAAATGTTTTGCAAACCTGAAGAATGTGGTAATGAAATCGAAAAAATTCTCGAAAAATATGAAAAAAGTCTGTGTCGCAGTTAACATATTGCTTGTTTTGCTTAGCTTTGCCTGTGCAAATACTGCCGATGATAAAAAATCGCAGCAGTATATTGAGGTAAATCCGCGAGAAAATATCGAAAAAGTGAATAAATTTTTGAGCGAAAAAGATAAGGACAGGATAGAATCGTTTTTGCGCCGTCAGGATTTAACGGCGGATTTCGATGAAAGCGGTTTTTGGATTGCACGTATCGAGCCGGGAAACGGAACAAAAATTCAGGAAGGCTCGGCAGTGGCATTGGCGGCAACAATAAGCCTGCTCGACGGAACGCTATGTTACACATATACCGAATATAATCCGCTGATTTTTGTGGTTAACAAAAGCAACGAACTTTCGGAAACATCAGAATTGCAAAATGCCGTATCGGGCTTACACAGTGCGCTTAGCCTTCTCGAAGACCAAGAACGCGCCGTATTGATTTTTCCGCCGCATTTGGCGCATGGCGTTATCGGCGACAACAACAATATTCCGCCGCGCTCAATTTTAGTTTATGATATTAAAGTTTTAGAAGTGAAATGAAAAATATATTATCGAAAATATTAGTATTTGCAGTATTGTTTTACGCTTGCTCTGACGAACAAATCGTAGTAAATACCGAAGAAAAAACAATATCAACATTCTATATTAATGCAATATCCGACACAACAGGAAAGATGAATATTGTTGATTCTGCAATACTCGATGGAGTTATTAAACTTTCGTTTGATGTTGGCAATATAAACAACAAAATCGAACAAGGCGACTCGGTAAATTTTTATTACATCGGCGCAATTCTTAATAATACAACCATCACCAATTATATTAATACCGACAATGTTTTTGTAACAAATATCGACAGCATAGCCCAAAAATGCGGTATTGAAGGAATGATTGGGCGAGGCGAAGAAAAAAGCATTGCCGGAAAAAATAATTACATAAAAGGCTTGGATATAGGATTAACAATGATGAACGAATATGAAAATGCTTTAATATTTTTTCCGTCGCGATTGGCTTATGGAGACAATAGGATAGGAGCGGTGCCGGCTGGTTCACCGTTAATTTTTCAAATAATAGTTACTAAAATAAAAAAGAATTAATACTTTTGTAAATCAAAATAAAGGAAAATGAAGAAACAAATTTTATTATTAGCTTTGACATCAATGATTATGATGTCGTGTGCCAAAGAAGAACAGGAATCAATAGAAGCAATTCAAGACCGATTGCTCAAATCGTACATCACGGTTGTGCATAAAGATACTATTCAACCTACCGCTTTAGGTTATTACGTAATCAAAATAAGCGAAGGTACAGGAGCAACACCCAAACAAGGCGACTGGGTGAAATGGGAACAAACACAGCGCAGCCTCGACGAAACCGTACTTGGTGTAACCGAAAAAGACCAAGCCATAATATACGGTTTGTACAACGTATATATGCAAACAATGCATTACGTACCCAACTACGGCTGGCTCGACGAACTATACATGGCAAGATGCCTTGCCGATATTTTTCCTCAAATGAAAGAGGGAGCAAAATATCGTTTAATAGTTCCGCCGCGATTGCTTAGCGTAGCCGGTTCGTCAAGCCAGCAAAGCGGATATGCAAGTTATATTCTCGATATTACTTTGTGCGAAGTTATAGAAAGCCCTCAGGATTATGAACTGGCTCAGGTTACCGACTATCGCGATACATATTATCCCGAAATTACCGATACTTTAATATACGGAATGTATTACAAAACAACCTTCATCGCACCCGACACCACATGGACGGTTGATACCGCAGGCGTTAGCGTACCCATTGAAAAAGACACAACAAGTGCAGTCAGCGGCAAAACGGTTTATGTAACTTATGTAGGAAGATTTCTCGACGGATTTGTTTTCGATACAAACATTATCGACAGCGCAAAAGCCCATAATATTTATGATGCTACGCTCACTTACGACACACTGTCGTTTACAATAGGTTCGGGAAGTTCGGTAATATACGGTTTCGACAAAATAGTGCAGCAATTAAAAACAGGCGATGCAGGAATAGGATTTTTCAGGTCGGAATGGGGGTACGGCATTAATGGCAACAGCGGCACAGCAACCACCGTAGATGAATACGGACAAACAGTAACCACATCAACCGGCACAACAGTAATACAATCCTACACACCGCTGTTTTTTGATGTACGGCTACATAAAATAACGGACTAACATTAATTAAGAATTAAGAATTAAAAATTAAGAATTAAAAATTAAGAATTAAAAATTAAAAACAATTACGAATTACGAAAATTACGAATTGTGAATTGTACCGAATAGAAAAAAGTCCCGCAGGGACGTGATTTGCATAACCGTAGGTAGAGCGCAGCGCAACCTACGGACAGAAAACGCAATCAACAAAAGTGCGGAGCACAAAAGAAAATTAGAATTACAAATGTTCACCCGCACGACGTGTAGAATTAAAAATTAAGAATTAAAAATTAAAAACAATTACGAATTACGAAAATTACGAATTACGAATTGTGCCGAATAGAAAAAGTCCCGCAGGGACGTGATTTGCATAACCGTAGGTGGAGCGCAGCGCAACCTACGGACAGAAACGCAATCAACAAAAGTGCGGAGCACAAAAGCAAATAGCACCACAACCGCTCACCCGCACTACGTGTAGAATTAAGAATTAAGAAT
>JAITOP010000062.1 GCA_031289895.1 Prevotellaceae bacterium | reverse complement strand
CAAATCAACAAAAAACAAAAATCAAATCAACAATTAATTTATGATTTTTGCAAACTTTGCACTATCTTTGCACCTCGTTATTTTTAAATATAAATCGATTTTATAAAAATTATTATGACAATTTCTTACAAATGGTTGAAAGACTATCTGAATTTTAGCGAAACTCCCGAACAAATTTCGGAAATACTTACAAATATCGGTCTCGAAGTAGAATCGCTCGAAACGCACGAAACTATTAAAGGCGGGCTTGCCGGCGTGATGCTTGGAAAAGTTCTTACCTGCGAAAATCATCCCGATTCCGACCACTTACATATTACAACCGTAAACATAGGAAACGAACAGCCGCTGCAAATTGTTTGCGGTGCACCGAATGTTGCTGCAGGACAAAAAGTTGCTGTTGCTACAATAGGTGCTACGCTTTACTTTTCGTCCGGCGATGAAGTGAAAATTAAACGTTCTAAAATTCGCGGCATAGAATCGTTTGGAATGATTTGCGCCGAAGATGAATTGGGGCTTGGCACAGACCATGCAGGAATTATGGTGATTGACACCAACGCCGCCGAGGGTACGCCGATAAGTAAATTATTCAAATTAGAAAATGATTATATTTTTGAAATCGGATTAACTCCAAATCGCATTGATGCGGCATCGCATTACGGCGTTGCACGCGATTTGGCGGCTTATCTTAAATCCAACGGCAGCAATGTGTTGCTGAAACTTCCCGAAATCGAAAATTTCAAACCGGATAATACCGACAACACTTACGAAATTGTTGTGGAAAATGCCGATGCCTGTCCGCGTTATGCAGGTATAACTATTTCAAACATAAAACTTTCGCCCTCGCCCGATTGGCTTCAACAACGTTTAAAAGCGATAGGAATAAATCCTAAAAATAATGCAATCGACATAACAAATTTTATTATTCACGAACTCGGTCAACCCTTGCACGCATTTGATGCCGACAAAATAGAAGGCAAAAAAATCATAATAAAAACATGCGCCGACGGCACTCCGTTTACAACTCTTGATGGCATAGAACGCAAATTAAGCGATAACGATTTGATGATATGCAGCGCAGCCCGCCCAATGTGTATTGCAGGCGTTTTCGGAGGATTGGATTCGGGAATTTCGGATGAAACAAAAAACGTATTTCTCGAATGTGCATATTTCAATCCTGTGTGGATTAGAAAAACCGCGCGCCGTCATGCTTTGCACACCGATGCATCGTTTCATTACGAACGCGGAACCGACCCGAATATTATTCGCTACGCAATTATTCGCGCTGCGTTGATGTTCAAAGAAATTGCAGGAGGCGAAATTTCGTCGGAAATTAATGATATTTGCAGCAAAAAATTTGAACATTTCAGCGTAAATTTATCGTATAAACATATCGACAGATTAATAGGCAAAAAAATTTCTCACGATAAAATAAAATCAATACTTAAAGCATTGGAAATAAATATTGTTGACGAAAACGAAGATGCACTTTCGGTAGAAATTCCACCGTATCGGGTTGACGTTACACGCGAGTGCGATGTGATTGAAGAAATTTTAAGAATTTACAGTTACAATAACGTGGAATCGCCTGTGCAATTGCTTTCTACCTTATCGTATCCGCAAAAACCCGACAACGAAGAAATGATAAACGTAGCAGCATCATTTTTGTCGGATAACGGATTTTCGGAAATAATGTCAAATTCGCTGTCGGCGATATCATATTACGAAGATTTGAAAGATTTTGATGTGAAAACTCTGGTGAAAATATTAAATCCACTTAGCAACGAACTAAATATATTGCGCCAAACGCTTTTGTTCAATGGTTTAGAAGCCATTGCTCACAACATAAACAGAAAAAATAACGATTTGAAACTTTACGAATTTGGAAATATTTATTCGTACAATCCGAATAATACCGCCGAAACGCTAAAAAATTACAGCGAAGAATACCGACTTTCAATTTTTGTAACAGGCTGCGAAAACGAGTTGTCGTGGAACGTTAAATCGGAAGAATCCACATTTTTCACATTGAAAAAAACGACAGAACGATTGCTCGCACGTTTCGGAATAAATATCGGTGAACTGCAATCTGCGCCACAGGCAAATCCCTTTGTCGGTGAAGGATTGAGTTATATTTTGAAAAGCGGAAAAACCATTGCAACCATCAGTATTGCCGATAAAAATATTTGTAAAAAATGCGATGTAAAACAAGACGTTTTTGTTGCCGAAATTTATTGGTCGCAACTGATGAAACACTTAAAAAATCATTCGGTTTTGTATAAAGAATTGCCTAAATTTCCGGAAGTTCGCAGAGATTTTGCCTTAGTGATTGATAAAAATATAACTTACAAGCAATTATATGATATTGCATATTCAACCGAAAAAAAAATATTGAAAAAAGTTTCGCTTTTTGATGTTTACGAAGGTAAAAATTTGCCAGCCGGCAAAAAACAATATGCTTTAAGTTTTGTATTGCAAGACGAAGATAAAACGCTTACCGACACGCAAATAGAACGCATAATGCAAAATCTTTTGAAAGCATTTGAAACGCAAACCGGAGCAGTTTTAAGATAATAGCAAATATGCCGAAACTGATTTATAATTTTATTTTCATTACTTACTATTTTGTATGATTTATGCTTGATTTTATTGAAAATGTTGATGCAAAAATAAGTCTTTTTATAAATAATTTACATTGTGAATTACTCGACTTTTTAATGTTTCACATAACGCATTTTTATTGTTCCGTTGTTGTTTATGTTGTTGTTATACTTGCATTTATTGTAATCAAAAAAAAACAATGTTTGAAAGATATTTTATTTTTGATACTTACAATTGCCGTTGTAATGATTATTGTATCTGTTGTTATAAAGCCGAATGTAGCGCGTTTGCGCCCTTGCAACACGGCGGAATTACAAGATTTGCTGCATATTGTAAAAGGATATACGGCAACATCGTTTAGTTTTGTATCGTCTCATGCCGCAACAAGTTTTGCTATCGCCACATTTGCATATCTGAGTTTTGGCAAAAAATATATTTCGATATTGATTTTTTTATGGGCGTTTATTTACAGTTACTCACGCATTTATCTCGGCGTTCATTTTTTTGGAGATGTACTTTGCGGCGCACTTCTCGGAATACTTTGCGGAAAAATGATGAAAATGGTATTTGGTCGTTAGTCGTTAGTCGTTGGTATTTGGTCGTTGGTCGTTAGTCATTAGTCGTTGGTATTTGGTCGTTAGTCGTTGGTATTTGGTATTTGGTATTTGGTCGTTGGTATTTGTACTTCGTGCGATGTTCGTCATTGCGAGGGCTTAGCCTGAAGCAATCCGGCAATTTGCTTATTAACTCTGGATTGCTTCACTTCGTTCGCAATGACGAAACACAGAATTAAACCGTGTTAAGTATAGATGTGAAATTAAGAGTTAAAAATTGAAAATTAAAAATTAAAAATTAAGAATTAAGAAT
>JAITOP010000050.1 GCA_031289895.1 Prevotellaceae bacterium | reverse complement strand
GAAATTTTGCAACTTATTTTTCGACTCTTTTTTTCGCAAAATTTTTATCTCGAAACTGCGTAATTGGGGTTGTTAAGGATTGACTATATAATTGTATTTTAATATTTTTTAAGGCGGTTTTTAGGAGTTCCCTTAAAATAGCATACTTTGGAAAACACTACCAATTTTTTACAATATTAACATTGAACTCTAAAATCTTTTTTTGAATTGATGTCAACAGTAAAGGTATAAAAGGCTTTTGAATTACACAGCAAATTTATTTCTCACAAGAGCAGAAAATTGACCTCGCACTTTTGGCAGGCAATTTATTGAAGGGCAAGGCATTAGCGGAGTTTGTGAAAAGAAGTTTTGGGAGGGGTGAAGTGATTTTCACAGGGTTAACACAATTTGCAGGATTAACATAAATTTACTTGTTAATCCTGTAAATTGTATAAATTCGGTGAGACAACAAAGTTATTTTCGCACAAATTCAACAATACATTTTACAAAATTTTCTGCTAATGGCAAATTCGGATTTGCGTATGTTGCCAACTGCGCTGTTTGTTCGAGTGTTGAACAGATTTTTAAAACGTGGTTCATATTTTCAACTTTGCAAAGTATTGATTTTGGATTTGCAGATTGCAATAAATCTACTTGATTTTCAAACACTTGAATGTCGGTTGTGCCTTGAATCAGCAAAATCGGAATAACAAGTTTTTTAATTTCCTGCTGCGGTTGATATTTTATCCACGAAATCATATACGGCTGCACACTCGGGCGAAAAAGAGCGTAAAGCATTTGCGGTACATTTTCGATTGTTTTACCAGATTTCAACGTGTCCAATATCGGAAAAACCAAGTCCTTAACGGCTTGCGGCTGCGTAGAAATCTGCTCTTTTAAAATTTCGTCAGCAGGCAAAGCCGTTCCTGCAATCGAAATATATTTTGCAATTTTTTGGTTGTTTTCCGCAGCAATCAGACCGATTAATGCACCTTCGGAATGTCCCGCAACAATAATTTCCGAAAATCTGCCGTCTTTTGCCAATGTGTCAATAAAACTTTTTACATCATTAATATAATGTTCAAACCGCAAATTTTCCTCTTTTTCGCCCGCTTTTTTGCTCTCGGCAATGCCCCTTTTGTCAAAGCGCAATGTTGCAATTTCGTAGTTTAACAAACTGTCAGACAGCATTTTATAGGTTTCAGTTTTCATTTGTGGCGAATTGCAGTTGCGGTCGGTTGCGCCAGACCCCGCAATCAACAGCACCACAGGCATTTTTTTGGAAGTTTGCGCAAGGGCTAACGTGCCGTAAATATCGCCTGTTTCGGTATGCAATACAAAATTTTCCTCCTGCGCAAAAAGCAAAGATGAAAAAACTAAAAAGATGGAGAGCAAAATATTTTTCATTAGTTAAATATTTGATTATTAATGACTTGTATCAATTTTTCTGGATTTTTACAACTGAAAACATAAATTTTTCCATTTTGAGTTTTCAAAACAAATAAATTCTTTTTATTTACAACATACATTTGATAATTACCAAATTGCGGGTTTTCAAATTTGCCGAGATAACCAAATAGTCCGCCAGAGCCGAAAGTACGAATATTATTAGATAAATCGCCTGTTTTAATTGCCCTTATTTCTAATATTTCGTTAATCGGAATCTCAATTTTGCCTTTTATCTGATTGACAATAAGATTTTTATCATCAACAGAAATTTTGGTCGGCATATATAAAAACGGCAAAATCAAAATAACTGGCAACAAATATGCAATTATCAAAATTGATAAAACCAAACCGTGATTTTTGCCTTTAAGTTTATAACGACCTGTTAGTCTGACAATTAGCGCAACAGAAACAACCGCAACAATTACAATTGTTAAAATTGTAATTATTAGCGCAGTTTTGTCCCAAGAGCAAATAAATTCTGTCATAATATTTTGTTGTTGATTGTTTCAATTACAAAATCGCGGTTTTCGCAACTGAAAACATAATTTTTTCCATTTTTAAGTTGAATTAAAAATGCCTGCGAAAGATTGCCGACATAAGCCGAGTATTTGCCTATTTGGGCATTTGAAAAAACGCCCAAATAGCCGCCATACCCGCCGCTTCCAAAAACTCGAATATCGTGTTTGGAATGTCTGTAATATTCAATTTTTTCAATATTATCAAAATAAATAACTACTTTTCCGAGTACTCTTTTTAGCAAAATGTGGTCATCCGCTATCTGAATAGAAACAGGCGCAACAAGAATAAATCCCAACGCAACTGCAATCAGAAACACAGCAACAATGCGCCATATATTATTGTCAGAAAAAATTGAATTTATCAACGATATTTCTGCTGCAATCAGTACAACAGCACAAACCGCAGTTATTATTTTTACTGCCAAACTCCATTTTACATTAAATTTCCTCGTCATAATATTATAATTCTAAAATATTTATTTTGAGCATATTACGAACATATTCCTCTGAATTTTCATCGAAAAAACTCGGATTTTCTTTTTTTATCATTTCGACAATGCCATTTACTTGGTCTTCAACGTATGTATCAACAAGTATCGGCAGCATATTGTCTTTGTTTTTCAATGCCCAAACAGACAATACAGGATTTATATCACTGACATAGTGCCTATACACATCATCGCCCTCAACGGCAACTTCATTATAGGCAACAACATACACTACAACAACAATTGCAGCGACCGCAATAGCAATGGCGACAATTGTAAAGAACAATTGGTCTTTTAACACTGTTGGTGCCACACCGAGTTTTTGTGCGAGTTGCGCAATTTCGGTTTCGGAATAATTTTTCAATAAATCAGACTGCAAAGATAATAAATTTTTTTCTTTACACAAAATGTAGAATTTTTGCCAATCATTTTGGCTAATTGCCTGATTGACTTCTTCATCGCCCAATGCTAAAATTAATTTAACATCCCCTCGTCAAGAGAGATTGTCATATCAAAACCATTTTTCTGCAAATATGCATTAGGATTATCTGCAAATTCTTTTGCAATTTCTGGGTTTTGAATAATGTCGTTAGCCAATTTTTGTAAAAAATTAACATAACGAGCATTTTCCGAAGATAATTTTATATCAATCGGAATAGCAAGTTCGCCCAAATCTTGATAACTTTGGGTGCGATAAATCGGCATTTTGTCGCCGTTAATTAAACTTGTAGCCAAAGGCGTACAAGAGGGTGCTAAGATAGCAACTGACATTGTGCTTGCAAAAACTTGTTTTGCGGTTTTTGAAACTTTCATAACTCAATTTCTTTGAAATTTGTCGATTTTTCTTGATTTTAGGGGATGGAGCTGCAATGTAGGTTAACGCCGCAATAGTTGAATGTTCATTATTTTTCACTATTAACCGACAAAATTCTCCGTCCCGCAGGACTTGTAATCTTCGTCCCGCAGGATTTATAATCCTGCGGCATAGAGTATAAGGATTTGTAATCCGCAACAAAATCATAATGCGAATGTAATTTTTTTGAGGATTACAAATCCTTATATTCCAACATTCTGATTGCAAATCCGAATGAACGGAATATCTATTAGATTTTTACCACCCAATAGCCATTTCGTTTGCCATTGCGGCGTTCGAGCAGGGCTTTTTGTTGCAAATTACTTGTGAGGTTTTTTACGGTTCTTTCCGATTTTCGGATATGTGCAGCAATCTCTTTTTGAGTGGCATGCGGATTGGTTTTCAGAAATTCCAATACAAAATGTTCTTCCAAAGTGCAAATAATGCTCTTTGAAATTAAAACGTTTTGCTCTTTTGTATTTTTAATATCGTCAATGCCAACTAATAATTCTCTGTTTTTTAATTCGTTATTCTCGCCAAGCAGCAG
>JAITOP010000038.1 GCA_031289895.1 Prevotellaceae bacterium | reverse complement strand
CGAATTATCAAACGAAACGTATAAAGCTGTAATTTTGACAGCCGAAAGATTTAATCACGATTTGACCTTGCAATTTGGGTGCTTGGCAAGAGATTGTGAAGATGAAGTTAAATATCTTGCTGCTGCTGAATCGTTAATAAAATACTTGTTAACAGATGAAAATATTGATAATGATATGGACGATATTTTCTTCGGCAATCCGCCCGACAAACAAAGTTTTTATAAAACGCTCAACAAGATTCTTGCTAATATTGAAAAGGTTAGAAAAATTCCAATGGAAAATCGCAAATTTGAATTTTGAAGATATAAAACAATATATTTCAGCGGGAAAGCAAAATTTTTTCGCGTGCCGTCAGGTATGCGAAAAATTTTTCTCATCAAAAACCGTTTGCAGTATAAATTTCACTTTTTCGTCAACAGGCAAATGCCCGTCAAGCCAATGAATTTTTGCGCCGCGCCGTTCCATTCCTCTGAACCATGTCATTTGGCGTTTTGCAAATTGATGAATTGCAATATTCAGTTGCCGCTGCATTTCATCATAACTTAGTTTACCGGTAAGATGCAGAGTAATATATTTATATTCCAATCCATAATAAATCAAATCGTTAGCCGAAATATTTTTTTCTAAAAGATATTTTACTTCTTCAATCATTCCGTTTTTCAGGCGATAATCCAAACGGTTGGTAATGCGTTTTCGGCGAGTTTCGACATCAAAATTTATTCCAAAATATATATTGTTAATTTTCTCATATTTAGGAATTTCAATAACGTTGCTTTTTCTAAAAACTTCAATTTCAATAGCCCGTATCAAACGTTTGCGAGTGTCATAATCGGTTTTATTGTGCACCGGCTTTAATGACGACAGAAATTTTATTAATTCCTCATCTGTTTTTTTGTCTAATTCGGTTCGTAAGTTTTGATTTGCAGGAACTTCGGGTATTTCATAACCATTTATCACCGCCTCAATATACATTCCCGAACCGCCGCAAAACACAGGTTGTTTACCACGTTGGCAAATATCGCTGTAAGCATTGTAAAAGTCGCGCTGATATTCAAAAACATTATATTTTTTTCCTGCATCTACAATATCAATAAGATGATACGGAATTTTTTGATTGTTAATTGTGTAATCATCAATATCTTTCCCTGTTCCGATATTCATATCACGATACACTTGCCGCGAATCTCCCGAAATTATTTCTCCGTTTAATTCGTTGGCAACAGCAACGGCAATTTGTGTTTTTCCCACAGCCGTAGCACCTAATATTGTGATTAATTTCGTTTTTTCAATCATATATAATACGTTGAAATAAATATATTTAATATTATTACTATTTATATTATTGACTTTCCATTGCCCTGCGTATATCTTTTTCTTTTATAGCCTCGCGCTTATCATATATTTTTTTGCCGCGGGCAAGAGCAATTTCGAGTTTGGCATATCCGTTTTCGGAGATAAAAAGTTTTGTGGGAACAATTGTTAGTCCACGCTCCTTTGTACGGCGCAGTAATTTATTGATTTCCTTAGCGTTGAGCAATAATTTTCGTTCGCGGCGCGGGTCGTGATTATTCAGATTTCCCCACCAATATTCGGCAATGTGCATACCTTTTATATACAACTGTCTGCCAATAAAATAGCAATAACTTTCAACAATAGATGTCTTACCTGCACGGATAGATTTTATTTCAGTTCCGCAAAGTACAATTCCTGCCGTAAATTTTTCGAGTAATATAAACTCAAATTCGGCTTTTTTGTTTAATATTTCAATATTTGAATTGCGTTTTTGCATTTATTTTTTTTGTTTTTTATAGTATCTAAATTGCTAATTTAATCGTTGTTTTATATCGTACAATTTTAAATATATTCGGTTTTTTCTTCATCCAAAATTTGTGATTCAATTGCCAAAATTTGTTTTATTTCAGTTATTGATATTTTCATATCTTCGGCGGCAACTTGCTGCTGAATGTATTTATACAATTTTGTTTCATCAATGTCGTCTGATTCCAAGTCGCTTAAGTAATCATCTTCTTTACAAAGAACTTCATAAACATCTTCTATTTTGTATTTCTTTTTCAAATTTTCAGTAAGCAAATTATAAACTTTGTCAATAATTTCGTCAATATCTATGAAATTGTCGCTATCATCTTCGACTTCAATAAGACCTATACTTTCCATGTATTTATTGTCAGCATCAAGCAATTCTTTCAAGTCGCTGCAAGTAATCTGTTCACAAAATTTTTTGCGGATGTTTTTATTTATAACTGCTGTCATTTTCAGCAAATTAATACTATTACTTTTATTGTCCAAACCTTCGCAATATTCGAATACTAAATCAAGCAAATATTCTATTTGGCTGATTGAATATTTTTGTTGCATCTGTTTTGAAATGTGTTTATGAGCAAAAATTGCTGCATCTGCTTCTCTGTAATTTGATATCATATTTTTATATTTTAAATTTTATTTATATTATTGATTTATTTTTATTTATTATTGTCTTTATTTACTAATTTATCAACTTCATCGAGTTTTTTATAAAATTCTTCGCCAAATTGTCTAATCAAAGGTTCTTTCAGAAATTTATAAACTTTAATCTGCTCATTTTCACCTTTATCGCGTGCGCATTGGCAAATACTCCATCGGTTGTAATTTAGCATTGTTGTGTCGGCTGCTTTTTTTATTCTAATTGGATATAAATGGCATGAAATGGGTTTTTGAAAATCAATTTTTTTGTCAAAATAAGCGCGTTCAATCCCGCAAAGGCAATTATAATCGTTGTCGTAAACCGAATATGCACATTCTTCGCCGTTAATCAGCGGAGTAACCAAATCACCCTCAATGTCAACCACAGCAACGCCTTGCTCGTTTATAACCTTTCTGCCTTCGGGTTTTAAATATGGTAAAATTTCGGCAAGATTTTTTTTGATAATTTCTTTTTCTTTTTCATCAAGCGGAGCGCCGCTGTCGCCATGAACGCAGCAAACGCCGGCGCAAATTGCGTAATCGCAACAAAAATATTCTGTAAACAAATCAGAACTTAACAGTTTATCGTCAATATCTATTATCATTAAATGCCTTTTGTTGTGATTGTTACAAATAGTTTTTATAATTCTACAAGATTTTCTCCTTTCATTTCGTAAGGAATTTCAATGCCCATTAACGTCAAAATCGTTGGGGCAATATCTGCAAGCCGTCCCGATTTTATGTTTAGTATTCTGTCGCTCACCACAATAAATGGCACGGGGTTCAGCGAATGTGCTGTATTCGGCGTTCCATCTGCATTTATTGCGTTGTCGGCATTTCCGTGATCGGCAATTATTATGATTTCGTAATCGTTTTGTTTTGCCGTTTCAACAACTTCTTTCACGCAATTATCAACCGCAAAAACCGCTTTCCGTATCGCATCGTAAACGCCTGTGTGTCCGACCATATCGCCATTTGCAAAGTTTACTACAACAAATTCGTATTTGTTCGTTTTAAGTTTTTCGACCAGCGCATCTTTTACTTCGTAAGCACTCATTTCTGGTTTCAAATCGTAAGTTGCAACTTTTGGCGAATTAATAAGAATACGGTCTTCGCCGATAAATGGCTGCTCGCGCCCGCCGTTGAAAAAGAATGTTACGTGTGCATATTTTTCGGTTTCGGCAATATGCAGTTGGTTAATATTCTTAGCTGACAGATATTCGGCAAGTGTATTTGCTACATTTTCTTTGTCAAAAATTATATGTAAATCTTTAAATGATACGTCATAAGGTGTCATACAATAGTACTGCAAATCGGCAACGGTGTGCATTTCGTATTCGGGCATATCTTTCTGAGTTAATACAATTGTGAGTTCTTTTGCCCTGTCGTTGCGAAAGTTGAAAAATATCACAACATCGCCTTCTTTTATTCGTCCGTCAACGTT
>JAITOP010000375.1 GCA_031289895.1 Prevotellaceae bacterium | reverse complement strand
TTGTTCTCCGTGCGAAATTAGATTTTTAAATATTTTGTATTGCACTTCGTCGCCGTGAGTTACATAACGATTAACGTTTTTCATCGGCGACATTAGAATTTTATTTGCAAGTCCTGTAAACATTTTTTTAATGATTAATTGTTAGTGATTAATGATTAATTTTTTTAATTCTTAATTCTTAATTTTTAATTTTGTTTTAAAAAAGGTTTCCATAATTTATGCGTTTTATTTTCAGATGGTTATAAGCAAGTTCGGTAACTTCGCGTCCGCGAGGTGTGCGTTGCAAAAATCCTTCTTTTATCAAAAACGGTTCATAAACTTCTTCTATCGTTCCGGCATCTTCGCCAACGGCTGTTGCTATGGTTGTTAGCCCTACGGGACCGCCTTTGAATTTATTAATTATCGTAGTAAGAATTTTATTATCCATGCTGTCTAAGCCGCGTTTGTCGATATTCAAAGCATCGAGGGCATATTTTGTAATTTTAATATCAATATTTCCATCGCCTTTTACCTGTGCAAAATCGCGGACACGCCTCAGCAAAGCGTTGCAAATACGCGGTGTTCCACGACTTCGGAAAGCAATTTCTTCGGCAGCATTTTCGTCGATAGTAACATTTAATATTGTTGCCGAGCGTTTTATGATATGCAAAAGTATTGTATAATCGTAATATTCTAAATGACAATTTATTCCAAAACGTGCGCGTAAGGGGCTTGTCAGCAGTCCGCTGCGAGTTGTAGCGCCAATAAGTGTAAACGGATTTATTGTAATTTGCACCGAACGTGCGCTCGGACCTTTATCAAGCATTATATCAATGGTATAATCTTCCATTGCCGAATAAAGATATTCTTCAACAACCGGACTTAAACGGTGAATTTCGTCGATAAACAAAACGTCTCCTTCTTCGAGATTTGTCAGCAATCCAGCCAAATCGCCGGGTTTATCAAGTACCGGACCAGAGGTTATTTTTAAACCCACATTCATCTCACGGCTAATGATATGCGCAAGCGTTGTTTTTCCCAGACCGGGAGGACCGTGCAGCAAAACATGGTCGAGCGCTTCGTCGCGAAGAAGCGCCGCTTTTACAAATATTTTAAGGTTTTCGATAACTTTTTCCTGCCCGAAAAACGATGAAAATTCCTGCGGGCGTATTTGATTTTCAAAATCATTATCCTTAAAATCTTTTTCTCTGTGTGGATTAAATTTATCTTCCATGTTATTACTCAATTACGAATTAAAAATTACGAATTACGATTTTTATAACAGTTTTATCTGATACAAAAATTCTTACAAATTTATACAAATTATTAGAAAAATGAAAAAATTGTTTTATTAATAAAATTTGTAGTAACGTAAAATGTAATATCTTTGTTTCATAATTATTAAAAGATTGTGTATGGAAGCATTAAATATTGAAATAATAAATCCGAAAGCAAAAAAACTTTTATTGGATTTGGAAGCAATGAATTTGATTTCCATTAAACCAAAAAAATCATTGTTGGAAATATTGGCAAAACTTCGTAAAAATGAAACAGAAATGCCTTCATTAGAAGATATTACAAACGAAGTAGAAATAGTAAGACAAGCTCGATATGACAAAAAACAGAATAATAATTGATACAACTTTCACAAGACAATAATTTGCAATATATAAAACCTAATTTTCTAACGAAACAACCTCAGTAGCAATATGTTAAAAAAAAACAACGACCTCATTACCTCATTTAATGTTTAGGATATGAAAATCTAATTTGAATGAGGTAATGAGGTTGTTTGATGGATTAATTTTAGGCTACTGAGGTTGTTTTGTTTGAAAAATTAGGTACAAATGAGGTTGCTAATTAAAATGCTTATAATAAGCATATTTCAAAAAATATAAATCGTAAATATATTTAAAAATCAATGATGTAAAGCACTTGCGAAAGTTGAATATGTTATATTTTTTACACCAAAGCAGTCGGGATATTTGCTTCTTCTCTATCAAATTTATACTCCCGAGTATCAATGGAAATTGCATTAAAAGTTATTTTCTTTTTGATATATTCTTTTTCATGAATTTCATCTTTTGGAAAAGCAATAATTTCCAATGCTTTTCCTATATATTCTTTGGGTATGGGAAGCGTTATACTGTCGTTTTGAGGAACAAAAATTGTACGTATCATAACTCATTAATTTAATATTTATGCAAAGATATAAAAAATAAATAACCTATAAAAGATTATTTTTATCAATAAGGGCAAGCCGTTAGGTTTGCATCGCTCGGTAGAAAAATTAACAACCTTTCGTATCGCAAGCCGTAGGTTTGCGACCTCTGCTTTTGTTGGTTGCAGTCTTAACGGACTGCCTGTTGGCGTGGTATTTATCATTCTACCGAGCGATAATCCCTAACGGGATTTTTTTCATCTTTAATGGTATAAATTTACAAAAATTATCAAAAAAATGAAAAATATATTTTATCTTTGTACTCAGAAATTTACAAATTACGTGCTGAAAATAAACAATTTTTATATTTTTTTCTGATAAAAAACTAAACTAAAATGAGACAATACATAGTAAGTTGCATACAACGACTTAAAAGTTACTCGAAACAATTAGACGGCGAAACCATTTTATACAACAAAAAATGGTGGATTTTTAACGACGAGGGCGAAGCCGAAATTTTTATTTTCAGACCAAATAACGATTT
Organism: Prevotellaceae bacterium; assembly: GCA_031289895.1. Taxonomy (GTDB): domain Bacteria; phylum Bacteroidota; class Bacteroidia; order Bacteroidales; family UBA932; genus JAIRKV01. The sequence continues at coordinate 1,025 of JAITOP010000375.1, read as the reverse complement.
AGTATTTTCGCGCAACGGCGTTGTTACAAAAGGAAAATGGACTTTGAACGGCACAGATGCTACTCTTTTAATTGAATTTGATAAAATAAGTTACTTGTATCAACCCGCGTTTATTGATAATAATTTACTCGCTTTTAACCTTTACGGTACAAAAGAAAATATAATAATGATTGATGAACAAAATAAAGATAATTTTAAACCGAAAACGCTAAATGAACTTAATAAGTATTTTGAAGAAAAAGAAAAATTATTTTTAGAACAAAAAAGAAAGCAGGAACAATTATTATTGGAACAGAAATTAGAAGACGAAAAAAAGCAGAAAAAATTGTTATTAAAAGAAAAAAGATATTGGTATGTATATGATAATCCAGAGTATATAAAAATAGAGAAAAAAGTAAAAAATAAAGAGGATTTAGTTATATTTTTAGGATTCTTATTATTTATATTAATTGGATTAATCGCAGCAGTAAATGAAATAAAAACTGAATTAATAATACCAATATTTTCTGCTGCCGGAATTATTCTAATTTTACTTATATACTCAATAATAATAACAAATAAAAAATGGTCTAAAAAAAAGCGTGAATTAGAATGTTTAGAAAAAAAACTTAGCGAAGAATTTGATAGAAAAAATAATTTACTTTAATACCAAATATTTACCAAAACCCTTATTTTCAAAAGTTTCCCTTAGTAGCCGAATAATTATATATCCTTTCCCTTATTCGCTTATTTTAAAATATCGAATTTTCATAATCAAAAAATAATGGAAATAATATCACGTAAACTCAATGCTAAAAGGGCGTTGATATAAAAAAATTTTACTTCGACATTTCCAACATTCGTAAAATTGATTTTTTTGCTTTTTCAATTAATTCCTTTTTAATTATAATTTCGGGTTCTTCATTTTTTAATGTATTATAAATTTTTTCAATGGTAATCATTTTCATGTATTTACAATCGTTACAACCACAGGTTGAATCAATTGGCTGTGCAGGAATAAATATTTTCTGGGGACTGGAAATTTG
>JAITOP010000283.1 GCA_031289895.1 Prevotellaceae bacterium | reverse complement strand
CATATCCGCAACCGCGATGTAAAATTGCTGATTGTATCAATAGTTTTTGTAGGAATATTCTCGTTTCTCACGCAAATGCTTTTTCGCACTTTACTTTACGGAGGAGGTCGCCGAAACAGTAAAGGCAAGGGCGGCGCAGCAGTAATAATTGTTGCTCTTGTTCTTGCAATAGTAGGATATTTTATAACTATTTTAATGAAATTTGCAATATCGCGCAAACGTGAATACATGGCAGATGCAGGCGGCGCAGAAATGACTAAAAACCCGCTGGCATTAGCCTCTGCATTGCGAAAAATTTCGGAAGACTCAAAAATTGAGGCTGTAACACAAAAAGACGTTGCGCAATTATTTATTGATAATCCGTTGAAAAAAGGACTAATGGGATTATTTTCAACCCATCCGCCTATCGAAAAACGGGTACAAATTTTGGAACAGTTTTAAGTTTATCACACAAATAAAAAATGCGCTTGATTTTTCAGGCGCATTTTTTTATTTTTTATTTTCTTTTATTATGGATTTCCTACCTTGCCCATAAACAATATCGTTCCCGTAGAATTTTCACTGATTGCAAACAAGAAAGGATGGTCGGCGCGGAAAGTTACTTTTTGTGGTTCTCCGCCTGTAGATGTAAGTTCTATTTCAACAACTGTAACAGCAGCGGCTTCAGTTCCTTTTTCGTTTACATCAATATATGCCTTTTGTTTTACCATTGAAATAAAAAGAGGAATATCCGAAATACCTGAAAAATTTGCTAATATTGGATTAAACGCAATACCCATTCCTAATGATTCCAATGTTTTGTTCAATTTTTCCTCATATTCTATTTTAAATTTCGGAATATATAAATCTACATCTGCGGTATAACTGTATTGCAAACAATTATGAAAATAATCGGGCTGTTTCAATTGAACTAACAATTCATCGAAAGAAATATTTTGTTGCGGAAGTACAAATATCATAGCAAAAGCCCCATTTCCATATCCTAACGATGTGAACGACAAATTTTCATCAGCATAATAATTTGAAGTAGTATTTTGATGCATCATATCTACCGAAACATTTGTTCCATCTTCTTTGTAGAACGGTAGTTTTTTAGTTTCATTTGCATCAAATTTACTCGCCCATATTCCTTTGAAATATAATGCGTTTAACAAATACATCTGCACATCTTCGGGTATTTGGTCAAGAATTTTATCAATTAATCCGTTGGTATTGTCGTAGCACCATTTATTGATAGTTGTAAGCGCATCGGGAGATGAAAAATCAAGTTCCTTTGCTTCGGCATTGTACCAATTTTTGTTAATATCATAAAATGATTGTTTTACGGGAAAACCTTTGTTTGTCCAAATAGAATTGGCAATAGCCAGCTTTGTGTTCGGGTCGGTTTTAAGCAAAGCATCGTTTAATTTTTTGAAATACGAATTTACTTCAGCCTGAGGGTAATCGCCCATTCCTATTGCATCTTGAATGGCTTGTTTCGTTTCGCCTTCTGCACCGTTCCACACCATAGCCAAAGCCATACTCAAACTAAACGGCGAAATTATTATGTTTTCGGTATTTTCGCTGTTTTCGTACAGAGCAGAAAAAAAGTCCATAGCAAAATTGTTGTTGTTTGCTGTCATTTGCACTTCGTTTGGTGTAAGCGCAATTTTTATCGGTTCGCTTTTAATAAAGTCGTCCGATATTTTGCTGTCGCAAGATGAAATTATTATGCTGCAAGCAATAATAAAAAGATAATTGATTTGTTTTTTCATGTTTTTTTTTACATTTTTAGATAATATTATTGTTATTTGTATTTTTATAAGATGATTTTTTTGCGTAAAACGATGCTTTAATTTAGTTAAATTATATTAAATTTTCAAATATTTTTCAAAATCAATTGTCCGATAAAAATAACGATAATAGCAACTACGCACCAGCGAATAAAATTTCCGCCAAAACGTATTGTGGTTTTTGTGCCTACAACTGCGCCGGCTACGTTTCCGATACTGTAAATTAAACCTACTTCCCAAATTATTTGTCCGTGAATGGCAAAAACTATCAATGCCATAGGAGTATATAACATTACGGCGAATTGCTTAATGGCATTAGCCTCCAAAATATTCATGCCGATAAGCATCACCGATGCAAAAATTATTAAAATACCTACGCCAATATGAGTAAATCCGCCGTAAAATCCTATAAATAAGAATGCTATCCATTTTATTACGGTAAATCGCTGTTGTTTTTTTTGAGGTTGTCCGCTGATAAACATTTTGGCATCGTAAAACATGAAAAAAATCATTACAACTAAAAATATTGCAAGTACAATTTCAAAAATATGTTGATTTATTTTCGCCGCAAATTCTGCGCCGAATAAAGAGCCAATCATAACAGGAACAGCAATTTTGAATGCCTCGCTAAAATTCAGTAAACCTTTACGTTTAAACATAATCGACGATGTGGTAAATTGCAACATCACTCCTACCCTGCTTGTTGCATTGGCAACGCTTATAGGCATTCCCATTGCCATAAAAAGCATATATGTAATTGCTGTTGCGCTGCCTGCAACAGTATTCACAAAGCCGACAATAAATCCCACCGAAATGAGGATTGTAAGCATTGGCAGCGAAAAAATATCAGCGTTTTGTAAATATGTAGTTATATTTTCGAACATTATAACAATTTTTGATTACAAAGGTAAATAAAGTTTATCAGTATTTTCAAAATTTTAAGATTTTCAAGATTTGAAACAAAAAAATCTGAGTAAATATGTCTAATCTGCGTGCTAATTCAAATCAACAAAAAACAATTAAACAAATCAACAAAAAACAAGTAAACAAATCAACAAAAAACAATTAAACAAATCACCAAAAAACAATTAAACAAATCAACAAAAAACAATTAAACAAATCAACAAAAAACAATTAGACAAATCAACAGAAAAAATATTTTTTCTTGATTAAGTTATTTTGCTTATTTTTGCAAAACGTAAACATAAATAATTCTAAAAAAAAATATAAAAACAATGGAAACACAAGTATCAGAAAAAAACACAAAAGCTGACATATTAAAGGCTTACGAGGCTTTGTTGAGCGAAGTTCAGAATGTTAAAGCAGATATTCCCAAACAAATACAAGAAGAAAAACATAAAAAAGAAACGTTAGAAAAAATAACGGGAATTACTAACGATGGAATAGTAAAAAATGTTGTTGTACTCAAATCGAATTTAAACAATGCGCTGGATGAAGTACTGCAGAGTTTAACTAATGAATTTAAAAAACTTGAAGAAATTCGCGCTGCGATAGCAATTGAAAAACAATCACTTGAAGATTTGTATTCTCTGTCGGCTAATACCGATTCGTTAGCGGCTATGTTGCTCGCTCATAAGGAGAAAAAAGAAAATTTTGAAAAAGAAATGAAAGAATTGCAAGAGCAATGGGAACAAGAAAAAAGTAAACAAAAAACAGCCGAAAAAGAATCGCGCGAAGAATTAACAAAACAACGTGTGCGCGAAGAAGAAGAATATCAATACAATCTGAAAATAAAACGACAGAAAGAACAAAATGAATACGATAGCAAAAAATCGCAACTCGAAAAAGAACTTACAGATAAAAATGCAGCCTTTGAAAAAGAAATATCAAATCGCGAACAAGAATTGAAAAATGCTGAAACAGAATTGACTGAACTTAGAAAAACTAATGTCGAGTTCCCAATAAAACTTGAAAAATCGTTGAAAGATAAAGAAACGGAAATAACAAAATCGTTACAATCAAAATATGAATTTGACATCAAGTTGATGGAAAAACAAACCGAGTCGGAAATTCGATTGAAAGACCAAATTATTGTGTCGTTGCAGGAAAAAATCAAAGAGTTGCAAGTTCAACTGAAAGAATATGCCGACAAAGCCAATCGTGCCGAAGCCGGAGTTAAAGAAATTGCCGTTAAGGCTATTGAAAACTCTTCGAAAGTGCGCATGTACACAGGAAAAGAAGAATAGTATTTGGTCGTTAGTCGTTGGTATTTGGTCGTTAGTATTTAGTCGTTAGTCGTTGGTGTTTAGTATCTGATATTTAGTCGTTTGTTGTTTGTCGTTAATTGTAACTATTTATTGATTGATAACCGACCAAATACTAACGACTAAATATCAACGACCAAATTTTAAACCGTTTTAAATAATTAATTATGAAAAATAATAATTATTATTTACTTTTGCACAAAATTTATATAGTAAAACAATGAACAACAATAACCGAAAAAAGATGTTTCCAAACGTTACCGACCAGCAATGGAACGATTGGCATTGGCAAGTGCAAAACCGTATAGAAACACTTGCCCAGCTTAAACAATACATAAATCTTACAGCCGAAGAAGAATATGGCGTTGCCAAGTCGCTCGAAACCTTGCGTATGGCTATCACTCCTTACTATTTGAGTTTGATTGATACCGAAAATCCTCATTGCCCTGTTCGCAAACAAGCAATTCCCACAGCCGCCGAAACGCATAAATCGGCAGCCGATTTGCTCGACCCGCTGCACGAAGATGAAGATTCGCCTGTGCCGGGTCTTACTCACCGCTATCCCGACAGAGTATTATTTTTAATTACAGATATGTGTTCGATGTATTGCCGACATTGCACGCGCCGCCGCTTTGCCGGACATCACGACGCTGCTTCGCCCAAAGACAATATCGAAAAAGCGATTGATTATATCGCCCGCACGCCGCAAGTGCGCGATGTGTTACTTTCGGGCGGCGATGCGCTTATGGTTAGCGACGAACGTTTAGAATATATAATCAAACGTTTACGCGAAATTCCGCATGTCGAAATCATTCGGCTCGGAACACGCACACCTGTTGTTTGTCCGCAACGCATTACCGATGATTTTGTGAATATGATAAAAAAATATCACCCTGTTTGGATAAATACACATTTCAATCACTCTCAGGAAATCACCGAAGAGTCGATAGCCGCCTGCGCCCGAATGGCAGATGCAGGAATCCCGCTTGGAAATCAAACGGTGCTTTTGCGCGGCGTTAACGATTGTGTTGATGTGATGAAAAAACTCGTTCATAATCTTGTAAAGATTCGTGTGCGACCATATTATATTTATCAATGCGATTTATCAATGGGATTGGAACATTTTCGCACGCCAGTATCAAAAGGTATTGAGATTATTGAAAACCTGCGCGGGCATACTTCGGGATACGCTGTGCCAACATTTGTGGTTGATGCGCCGGGCGGTGGCGGTAAAACACCTGTGATGCCGACATACATTATTTCGCAAAGTCCGCACAAAATAGTATTGCGCAATTTTGAAGGAGTGATAACAACCTACACCGAGCCGTCGAACTACACCGAAGAATGTCATTGCAGCGATTGCAGCAGCAAAACAAAAGAAGGCGTAGCAGGACTTTTGAACGGCAACGGTCTATCGCTTGAACCTGAAAATTTAGAAAG
>JAITOP010000204.1 GCA_031289895.1 Prevotellaceae bacterium | reverse complement strand
AATGTATCAAATCTAACCAACAGTGTTCTGAAACTATTTAACCACGCAAAAGCCTTTCGTTGACGAATCGTCTTTTGTAAACTTGTTCGTGAAAAAATCGTTTTCTGCCTCTTTTTTTTAATTTTTAAAAGTTTAAACCCTAACTCCGACTAAATAAGTAACAGGCAATCTAAAACATTTAAAATAAATAAATTACAAAAATATTCAATGTTATGTAAAACTTAGAAATACGTAATATATGAGAAAATAAAAAATCATATGACATACTTATTTTCAAACAAATACAAAGACATATTACGTATTTTTAGGCGGAGTTAGGATTTAAATGGGTTTATTACTAAAGTTTATGCTTAATCTTAGTCCACAACTTTTGCGGGTGCGCCCTGATTCAGACATTTTTCTCCGTCATTGCGAGCGTAGCGAAGCAATCCAGAAAATTAACATTCCGTCCGGATTGCTTCGTGCCTCGCAATGACGTGCTATTCAACACTCGTAATTCGTAATTTCGTAATTCGTAATTGATTTTAAGTCTTAATTTTTAATTCAAAAATCCTGATTCAGACATTTTTTTCCGTAATAGCAAGCATAGCGAAACAATCCCTAATTTTTAATTCTTAATTTTCTCTTTCAGATATTTTCCTGTGAAAAGGTCATCGCGTTTTGCAAGTTCTTCGGGAGTTCCGGTGAAACATAAATTTCCGCCTTGTTCGCCGCCTTCAATGCCGAGGTCGATTACCCAGTCTGCCGATTTTATAACGTCCAGATTATGTTCTACAACAATTATTGAATGTCCTTTTTCGACAAGGGCATTTAACGCCGACATCAGTTTTTGAATATCATGAAAATGCAGTCCTGTTGTTGGTTCGTCGAGAATGAACAGCATTGGTTCTGCTCCTATTTCTTTCGACAAAAAATATGCAAGTTTTATACGCTGACTTTCGCCACCCGACAATGTATTCGAGGGTTGTCCGAGTTTTATATATCCCAAGCCGACATCTTGCAAGGGACGTAATTTTTCGCTTATTCGTTTTGCAGTTGGTTCTTTTTGTTGTCCGAAAAATTCTATTGCATGGTCAACCGAATAATCAAGCAAATCGGAAATAGTAAGATTTTTATATTTCACTTCGAGAATTTCCGACTTAAAGCGTTTTCCGCCACAGGCTTCACATTCAATAATTATATCCGACATAAATTGCATTTCTATTCGTATAAATCCGTCTCCGTGACATTCGTCGCAACGCCCGCCATCTATATTAAACGAAAAATGCGATGGTTTATATCCGTTAAGATTCGCCAAAGGTAAATCGGAATACAGTTTTCGTATCTCATCATAAACTTTGACATAAGTTACGGGATTCGAGCGAGACGATTTTCCTATTGGATTTTGGTCAACAAGCTCAACGCCTTTTATCAACCTCAAATCGCCTTCAAGCCCACGATGTACGCCGGGCATATCGCCACACGAATTAATTTTTCTAAACAAGGCAGGATATAAAACATTTTTTACCAACGACGATTTTCCCGAACCGCTAACGCCCGTAACAGCAACAATCCCGCCAAGCGGAAAGGCTACATCAATATTTTTAAGATTATTTTCGGAAACGCCAATCAGTTTCACCGAGTTTTTTAATTTTCGGCGATATTTGGGAATTTCTATCTTTTTCTTTCCGAAAAAATACGATAAAGTAAGCGATTTTTCTATTTCGCTGTTGTCGGCATCTTCGGGTTTTCCTTGAAAAATTATTTCACCGCCGAAACGTCCTGCACGCGGTCCGACATCAATAATCTGGTCGGCGGCTTTAATAATTTCTTCTTCGTGTTCAACAACTATCACGGTGTTTCCCAAATCGCGCAATTGTTTCAGCACTTTCACCAATCGTTGCGTGTCGCGAGGATGCAAGCCTATGCTCGGCTCGTCTAAAATATAAAGCGAACCGGTGAGATTGCTGCCCAGCGAAGTTGCAAGATTTATACGCTGACTTTCGCCGCCCGAAAGTGAGTTTGACAAACGGTTTAACGCAAGATAACCCAAACCAACATCAAGTAAATATTTCAATCGGCTTTTTATTTCGATAAGTGCGCGTGCGGCAATTTTTTTTTCGTAATCGCTGAGTTTTATATTATCGAAAAAAACTTTTAACTTATCAACCGACAGTTCAACAAGTTGGGATATGCTTTTTCCATCAACTTTTACGTAATTTGCTTCTTTGCGCAAACGTGTTCCGCCACATTCGCGGCATATTGTTTTGCCTGTATATCTGGCAATAAGCACACGATTTTGAATTTTATATTTTTGTTCTTCGAGTTGCCGAAAAAAATCGTTTATTCCGCAAAAATATTTATTTCCGTACCACAGCAAATCGCGCTCTGCCGTTGTTAAATCGCAATAAGGACGATGTATAGGAAAATTAAATTTTGATGCCGCAAAAATCAAATCTTCTTTGTATTTCTGCAATATTTCGCCACGCCAGCAAGCAATAGCATCGGTAAAAACCGAAAGCGTTTTGTTTGGCACAACAAGATTTTCGTCGATACCGATAGTTTTGCCGTAACCTTCGCAACTCGGACAAGCACCGAGCGGATTATTAAAACTGAAAAGATATTCGTTGGGCGGCTCAAATGTAATTCCGTCAGCCTCGAAACGCGAAGAAAATATTTGCTGCGTTTGCTTTTTATTTTCGGCAAAATAAGTAGAAACAATACATTCGCCATAGCCTTCAAAAAAAGCAGTTTGCACCGAATCGCCAAAGCGGGCAAGCGATTCATCGTCGGTGGCGACAGCAATTCGGTCAATCAAAACACAAAATGTTTTTTTCCTTAACTTGTCGATTTCGGGCAATAATTTATTTATATACATTATTTCGCCATCAACGGTTACACGCGAAAAGCCTTGTTCTATAAGATATGTAAGCCATTCCACCACTCCGCCGTAATTTTTACTTACAAACGGCGAAAGAATAAGCAGTTGCGTTTGCTCAGGAAAACTTGTGATATAATTCACTACATCGCTTACGCTGTGCGATTTAACCTCGCATCCCGACACAGGCGAAAACGTTTTGCCTATTCGCGCATAAAGCAATTTCAGATAATCGTAAATTTCGGTTGAAGTTCCCACAGTTGAACGCGGATTGCGCGTATTCACTTTTTGTTCTATAGCAATTGCCGGCGGGATTCCCGAAATTTTATCAACATCGGGTTTGTTCATTCTTCCCAAAAATTGCCGCGCGTACGACGACAAACTTTCGACATACCGACGTTGCCCTTCGGCAAAGACAGTGTCAAACGCCAGCGTAGATTTGCCCGAACCCGATAAACCTGTTATAACAATCAAATTATTGTGCGGAATTTTAAGATTAATATTTTTAAGATTATGCACCCGCACGCCTTCCAACTCTATATATTTCAAAATTGTTTTTTCCAATATTTCCGATTTTTTAAGAGCGTAAAAGTAGTAAAAAGTTTATTAAGTTATAAAGTTTTTAAAGTTTTTAAAGTTATAAAGATTGGAAGTTAAGAAGTTCGCGGATAATTCTTCATTCTTAATTCTTAATTCTCAATTTGTAGTTATTATTTTTGCTTTATAATCATTCTTATTTGGAACAATAACTCAGTTAGGATAAGGGTCTAATCCGACAAGTTTAAATTTAATATTATTGATTACCGTATCGCTACGAAAATTATAATGTGTATTTAAATTGAATATATGTTGCTTTTCATTCATTTTTAATTTAAAATGGACTTCTGCATTTCCTTCCCAATAACACAGGACTCCTATCGGACATTGGGAATCATTTAATACGGAATCTATTTGCAGTCTGAAATCATTTTTTGAATCATAAAATATTTGATTATGCCCTATAATAATTATATCATTAATTCTTTCTGTAATGATATTCAAATTTTCGTTCGTCTCTTTTTCGCAGCTACAAAAAGCAGCAATAAAAAGTAAAACCGAAATTAATTTGTTGATTTTCATATTTTTATTTATTTTTTTGTTTCTTGATTTTTTTCCAAATAGAATTTTTTAGATTCAAAAATTAGTTGTATCTTTGCACTGCAAGTTTTTATGACGACTGAATAACTATTGCTGAATCGTTGCAGGTTGTTCAGTCGTTTTTTATTGCTGTAATGCAGTATTGCACCTTTTGCCCGCTACCGCGCAGTTCGCCTACCGTTAGTTTTATTTTGCCAAAATGACTAAAACTTTTTTTGAAGTGCTATTTAACCTGAAAGTCGTAAGTCTTAACCACATTAATCACATTCTCACATTAATCACATTCTCACATTAATCACATTCTCACATTCTCACATTTTCACATTAATCACATTCTCACATTAATCACATTCTCACATTTTCACATTTTTACATTAATCACATTTTCACATTCTCACATTAATCACATTCTCACATTCTCACATTCTCACATTAATCACATTAATCACATTAATCATTTTTTCATTATAAATTATTACCTTTGTAATTAACGATTGATAGAAAAAATATTGAATATAATCAAACAAAAATATCTGAAACGGGCATTGGCGGCGGCATTTATTGTTGCTTGCATGGCGTTGTTTTATTCAATTGTTTTTGAAAAATATTCGATTTCATATTACGAAAATCAAATAAAAAATGTAGAAAATCAAATACAAAAACAACAAAATAAACTTGAAAAAACGTCAATCAAATTATTAAATATTTTTTGCACTACGCCCGATTCGCTTTTAACTGACGCTTTGTTTAATGTTGATATTGACTGCAATGCGAGCGAAGGCATTTTTTGTTTTTACAACGATAGTTTGATATTTTGGTCGTCGAGTTTGCCTGTGCGCCGCGACTATTTGCTGCAAACAGATACAACCGAAAAATTTACAAATTTCGACAATAACGAATTGTTTGCGCCCGAAACTACAACCGAAAAATGGTATGTAACACAGGCTTACATTCGCGATAAAATCAAAATAATTTATACTATCACAATTGCAACATCGTATTTTTATGAAAATGATTTTTTGAAAAGCGGTTTTTCGGAAAATATAAAAGTATCGCCGGCGTTGTTTTTGGAAAATCTGGGATGTTACAGCGGCGTTGTTGTACATGGAAAAAACGAAACTCCATTGTTTGTACTTGGCGTAGATGTTGCCGAAAATACAAATCCTGCATCGATGTATGTTCGCTGGTTCGGAATAATTGTGCTGCTGATGACTTTTGTGGTTTTTATTTTGCATTTTTTGTTTCGTAAAAATATTATAAAAGCAATAATATCAGTTGTTTCTGCATTTGCCTGCGTGATGTTTTTGGTTTACAACTATTGGGGAACGCTGAACGCCGAATTTAGTTTTTTCAACTCATCGCTTTATGCATCGTCAAAATTTTTGCCATCGTTTGGTGTTTTATTTTTATACATTTGTTTTGTCGTTACAATAATTTGCATCGTATTTATTAAGCGGCGAAATATTTTTTCGGCAATAAAACGATACAAAAAAACCGGACGCCGCATTGCAATATCCAGTTTAATTTTGTTTGCAATTATTCAATCGGTTTTGTGCGTATTATTACCTGTAACACTAACCAACGATTCAAATTTTTCGCTTGCAGTACATAAAATATATGATATAAATTGGTTTACAATTTTGTCGTACCTGTTGATGGCATTGATGTTTACAGGTTTTGCAATGTTGCAGATTTTATGTATGTATATTTTAAAATCGAAAAAAAAATGCGCTGTAATCATTTTTATACAAACGCTGCTATCGGCATTACTATTGATTTTTTGCGATATTCATAGCCTTGCCGTGATATGTTTTTTTGTCGCGTATTTTGTTATTATTTCGATAATTTGTTGCAATATAAAATCAATATTAAAAATATTTATATTGTTTGCTGCATTGTCGGCAATATTTTGCGTAACCATTGTGCTGCGCGAAGAACTGAATAAAATCAAGCAAATAACAAAAAATCTTGCCGAATCGCTATCGCAAAAAAACGACCTTACATTTGAAGCATTGTTTACCGAAATATCCGACAAACTTATGCTGGACGGGCAATTGCAAATATATGTAGTTGACACCAATGTAACAGATGATGTGATTTTAAATTATATAAACGAAAAATATTTTGACGGATATTTTCAAAGTTACAATCTGAATATAACGATATGTCTGCAACGCGATATTTTGTATGTAGCCGAATCGGACGAAAAAAATTATAATTGTTTCGATTTTTTTGATAAAGAAAAATCAGATTACGGAAGTAGAGTAGGGGAGTTGCCTTTGTGGTTTATGGCTATGGGCAACGGAAAAATCAATTATCTGGCAGAATTATCGTACGCCGGAAATGTCGAAACTAAATTGTATTTAACCTTCACTTCGCTTTCAGAATCGCAATACGTAGGCTATCCTGAACTGCTGCTCGACCAAAAAAATCAGCCAAATAAATTGCTGCGGCAAAACGATTATCTGTACGCAAAATATTTTAAAAATAAACTCGTTTCGCGATACGGCGATTTTGGTTACAATTACGAACTAAATATTCCCAAAGAAATAAAAAATCATTCTTTTTTTATTGATAGAGGATATATTCATTATTACGTTGAAACGGATGGAGATGATTCGCTAATAATCTCAACACCAACAGTATCGTTGTTGGAAATTGTTTCGTCAAATTCGTTTGTATTTTTATTTTTTGTGATAGTGTTGGTAATATTTTTGCGCTGTATCGGATTTGATATTTTGGAAATAAGCAGAACAATAAATTTCAGACAAAAAACGCGAATATTATTGCTGATGTTGGTGCTGTTTTTGCTGTTTGTGGTTGGCGGAACAATTCTGTTACACACTTTCAATCAGTTTGAAAAGAACAAAATAGAATCAATCGAAGAAAAAATTCAGCTGATAAATAATGAATTTAATACTGAATACGGAATGGATGACAATATTTCTGCAACGCGCGAATTATCGTCGTGGCTGATAGATTTATCGAACTTGTATCATATTGATATTAATATTTATTCGCTTGACGGACAACTGTTATCAACATCCCGTCCCGAAATATTCAGCCGCAAATTATTGGGATTTGATATGGATATGGATGCATTTAAAAAACTGAATACGCAAAATCAACCGTATTATATAAATTACGAAAATATAGGTTCACTCGAATTTAGTTCGATTTATTTTGCTTTTTACAACGATAATGATAAAAAACTTTCATATTTATCGCTTCCATATTTCGAGCAGCAGCGCAAGTTTCAGGAAAAACGGCTTGCACTTGCAAATACAATCATAAATATATTTGTTGTAGCAATAATACTCGGAATTTTGTTTGCCACGATAATATCAAATTTATTGTCAAAACCATTGGTAACAGTACGTTCGCAAATAGGAAAATTTAATTTGCTCGGGAAATCCGAACATATTAAATACAAAGGAAATGACGAAATAGGAAGCCTTGTAAAAGCCTATAATGCTATGCTCGACAAACTTGCCGAAAGTGCAGCAAAACTCGCACAAACCGAGCGAGAACACGCTTGGCGCGAAATGGCGCAACAAATCGCACACGAAATAAAAAATCCGCTAACGCCGATGCTGCTTAACATTCAGCATGTGATGCGATTGAAAAAAAATAATGCTCCGGCGTGGGAAAAACATTTTGACGAACTTGCAAAATCGTTGATTGAACAAATAAATATTTTATCGGTAACAGCATCCGAATTTTCTGATTTTGCCAAATTTGCAAATTTCGAGCGGCATGATGTTGATGTTGTAAATTTGCTAAAAAAACAATTGGATATGTTTAAAGGATATGAAAACATAAAAATATCGCTGAACATAGAAGGCGCTCAGTCGAAAATTGTGTTAGCCCTGTACGAGCAACTGCAACGGGTATTTACAAATCTGATTAAAAACGCTATACAGGCAATAGGCGAAAACGCAGGCGGCGAAATAAAATTATTTGCAATATATTTGCCCGACAATTATTATCAGTTTCGCGTGCAGGATTCGGGCGAAGGAGTAAGCGAAGAACAACGTCAATATTTATTTCAACCGAATTT
>JAITOP010000184.1 GCA_031289895.1 Prevotellaceae bacterium | reverse complement strand
AATTTACCTTATTTATCCATGTAAAGTATTTTATATGTGTAAATTAACAAAAAAAATAATAACAGAAAAAGTAATGAAAAATTTATCACACATATTTCTCTGAGTTTTTTCTCTAAAATCTATTGATTTGCTGATGATTATTTCCGTTTTTTAACAAAAAAACATGCAGAAAATTTCATCTGGTTTGAACACCCTACCCGTTAGGGATGGTATGTTGGTAGAAACGATAACAAAGGATAAAAGCGTGCCGTAGGTACGCAGTGTGGAACGAGAATTTTTTTAACCATACCCAACATTTTTTACACCCCACCTTGCGGGATTTTTCTCTATTCGAGGCAAATCGTAATTTTTAATTGATTTTTATTGTTAGTTCTTAATTTTTAATTCTTTTTCATCCTCATAATCAAAAAATCCTGCAAATCCTGATTCAGATATTTTTTATCGTCATTGTGAGCGTAGCGAAGCAATCCAGCATTTAACCAATCCCTCCGGATTGCTTCGTACCTCGCAATGACGCGCTATTCATCTGTCGTAATTCAAGGCAATTCGTAATTGATTTTAATTCTCTAACTTCCAGAAAAAAAAACACACAAGACAAAAAAATATTAGTCTCGTGTGTTCATTATGAAAACATCTACTTAAACCCTGTTTTTGAAATTAGGGTTATTCGTCTTTTTCTTCTGCTTCGTAGGCTTTCAGTAGTTTATCCTGAACTTCGGCGGGTACTTGCTGGTATTCAACAAATTTCATTGTAAATGTTGCGCGTCCCGAAGTTAGCGAACTTAGTGTTGTTGAATATTTGTACATTTCTGCCAATGGTACGCGGGCTTTAATTATTTCAAATCCTTTTTCGCTGTTCATGCCTACAATCATTGCGCGGCGGTTTTGCAGGTCGCTCATTACGTCTCCCATGCTGTCGGCGGGTACAAATACTTCGACATCGTAAATAGGTTCCATAATTTTGGGAGATGCTTTTTTAAATGCTTCTTTAAAGGCATTACGTCCGGCAAGTTTAAACGATATTTCGTTTGAATCAACGGGGTGCATTTTTCCGTCGTAAACAAATACTTTAATATCACGTGCATACGAGCCGGTAAGAGGTCCTTCTTCCATTTTTTCCATTATGCCTTTTAATATTGCGGGCATAAACCGTGAGTCGATAGAGCCGCCTACAATACAGTTGTAGTAAATTAGTTTTCCGCCCCAGTCGAGGTTAAATTCTTCTTTACCTTTAAGGTTGAGTACCAATTCTTTGCCATCGAATTTAAATCTGTTATTATCGGGAACACCTTCAATATAAGGTTCGATAAGCATGTGTACTTCACCGAATTGTCCTGCTCCGCCCGATTGTTTTTTGTGGCGATAATCAGCGGCAGAGAGTTTTGTAATTGTTTCGCGATATGGAATTTTCGGCGCAATAAGTTCAATTTCAAGTTTATGCGTATTTGTTAAATGCCATTTCAAAATATTTATATGATGTTCGCCTTGTCCGCTCAGTATTATTTGTTTCAGTTCTTTTGAATATTCTACAATAATTGTAGGGTCTTCCATGTGTGTGCGGTTTAATATTTCGCCGAGTTTTTCGTCATCTTTTTGGTCTTTTGCTTTTATTGCTGTGCGGAATTTCGGGTCGGGATATTTCACCGGCAGGAATTGCCATCTTTTGCCGTCTCCGTTAAGGGTTTGGTCGCGGCGCGATGATTTTAGTTTCACCGTGCATCCTATATCGCCGGCAATCATTTCGGGAACTTTTTCGCGTTTTTTGCCTGCTACCGCATACAATGCCGAAATACGTTCTTTTGTATCGTTTTTTGCGTTAATCAAGTCCATGCCTTCGGTAATTTTTCCCGACATTACGCGGAAATACGAAACTTCGCCGAGATGTTGTTCTACCGCTGTTTTAAATATGAACAGCGATGGCGAGCCTTTTGGGTCGCATGGGATAACTTCGCCTTCTTTTGTTTTATATTCGCGTGATTCATTGGGTTTTGGCGCAACGTTGATAATAAATTCCAACAATCGTTTTGTTCCTATATCTTTTTTTGCTGCCGTACAGAAAATGGGTATCACGCCGCGTGATTTAAGCCCTGCGCGTAATCCTTTGCGAATTTCATCTTCGGTAAGAACGCCTTTGTCAAAGAAAAGTTCCATTAAACTTTCGTCATTTTCGGCTGCCGATTCTATAAGCGCAGCGTTTAGTTCTGTGGCTCTGTCGATTTCGCTTGCCGGAATATCTACGGCTTCGAAAGTTCCGTTATCGTCTTTGAAACGGAATAATTTCATCAGTAGCACATCTACGATTTCGTTAAATCCGTTGCCCGGATTTACAGGATACTGAACCAAAGTAAGTTTGCTGCCGAAAGTTTGTTTTAGCGAATCGAGGGTGTTTTCCCAATTTGATTTTTCGTGGTCTAAAAAATTTACGGCGATAATCATTGGTTTGTCGTGTCTTTCGGCATAGCGGGCAAAAATTTCAGTGCCAACTTCAACGCCGTTTTGGGCATTAATAACCATTACGCCTGTGTCGGCAACTTTGAAGGCAGCAAAAGTTCCGCCCGAAAAATCGTCAGACCCCGGCGAGTCAATTAAATTAATTTTTTTGTCATTGTATTCGGTAAACAGCACGCTTGAATATATCGAACGCTGATAAATTTGTTCGATTTCGGTGCTGTCCGATACTGTGTTTTTGGCATCAACCGTCCCGCGACGGTCGATGACTTTACCGTCGAACATCATTGCCTCGGCAAGGGTGGTTTTACCTGCTCCCGAATTTCCGAGTAACACGATGTTCCTGATTTCTTCTGTTTGATAAACTCTCATGAGTGATGTATTTATTTAGTTTATTAATAATTTTTTAAAGTTTATAAAAAAGTTATAAAGTTATAAAGTTTGTAAAGTTTTTCAAGTATAAAGTTTGTAAAGTTATTTAGTAACAAAAAATAATTTTTAATTTTCAATTTTCAATTTTTTTTAATTTTCAATTTTTTTTAATTTTTAATTTTTAACGAATCCGTTAGGATTCAAATGTTTATAGAAAACGAATGTACACACATCACCTCCGACCCCGTATGGGATCGAACAATTTGGGTATTTGCACATTTCTGCCAACATACAATCCCTATCTGGATTTTTTTTGTCATCTGTTATTATTTGTTTATTTTTCATCACTAAAGTTTGTAAAGTTTATAATTTATAAAGATTTTCAAGTTTATAAATTATAAAGATTTCTTGTTTTTTCCTTTGTTTTTCTCTTGTTTTTTTGCTTGTTTTTCTTTTCTGCTTTTATGTTTGATGCTTGTTTTTATACTTTAAAAATATCTCATATTTATTTAAAACGGCTTCAAAGTTATAAATTTATGTAAAACTACAAGCAAAAATCTCATTATTTTTTTTATTTTTATAGATTAAAACTTTTTT
>JAITOP010000106.1 GCA_031289895.1 Prevotellaceae bacterium | reverse complement strand
CAAAACAACGGGGATTTTATTTTACGAATTGAAGATACCGACTCGGCGCGTTTTGTGCAAGGTGCTGAGGAATACATTATTGAGTCGCTGACGTGGCTCGGATTGAAATTTGACGAAGGAGTGGGAGTAGGCGGGAAACACGCGCCATACAAACAAAGTCAGCGAAAAGAATTGTATTTTAAATATGCCGAACAACTTGTGGCTGAGGGAAATGCTTATTACGCTTTCGACAGCAACGAAGAGCTTGACAATATCCGCAAGCAATACGAAAATGAAGGCAAAGCGTTCATTTACAATTATATAGTTCGCGAGCAACTGAAAACATCGCTGACAATGAACGCCGCCGAACTGCAACAACGCCTGAAAACAGAAAAACATTGGGTTATTCGTTTCAAAATTCCTGAAAATGAAGAAATTACAATGCACGACATTATTCGCGGCGAAATAAAAGTAAACACCAACACGCTCGACGACAAAGTGTTGTTTAAGGCTGTGGATATGTTGCCCACCTATCATTTGGCAAATATTGTTGACGATAAATTAATGGAAATATCACACGTCATTCGCGGCGAAGAATGGTTGCCGTCGTTGCCTTTGCACGTGTTGCTGTATCGCGCTTTCGGCTGGGAAAGTCCTGAGTTTGCGCATTTATCGCTGTTGCTGAAACCCGACGGAAAAGGCAAATTGAGCAAACGCGATGGCGACCGTCTTGGATTTCCCGTGTTTCCGCTGGAATGGAAAAATTCGGAAGGCGAAATTTCGTCAGGATACCGCGAAACGGGATATTTTCCCGAAGCCGTTGTAAATCTGCTTGCTCTGCTTGGATGGAATCCCGGCACGGAACAGGAAATTTTTAATATCAACGAATTAATAAAAAATTTCAGCCTCGAACGGGTGATTAAATCGGGCGCAAAATTCAATCCCGAAAAAGCGCGTTGGTTTAATCAGCAATATCTCAGGCAAAAAAGCAACGAAACGCTTGCCGAATTGTATCAACCGATATTAAAATCAAAAAATATAAATGCTGATAATGATTATGTTGCAACAGTTTGCGGATTTATAAAAGAACGTGCCACGTTTATAAACGATTTTTGGGATTTATCGTCATATTTTTTTGTTGCACCCGAAAGTTACGACGAAAAAGCAACAAAAAAATATTGGTCGAACGAAACGCCACCGCAGATGCAAAAAATCATTGAAATCATTGACAGTCAGCCATTCGACAAAGAAAAAACAGAACATGCCGTTCACACATGGATTACCGACAGCCAATTGAAAATGGGAAATGTGATGAACGCTTTTCGCCTATGCGTTGTTGGTGCAGCAATGGGAGCAAATATGTTTGATATTGTGAATCTTATCGGCAAAGATGAAACTATACGGCGGGTGAAAAAGGCTTTGGATAGTTTATCAGGTTTTTAAAGATGTTTTTGTGATTTATTTATCGCAAAAGGCATAAAAATTCACAAAAAACACAAGAATTTCTAAAATAGGCATAGATAAGCAACGCTGAATAAATGTTAAAAAAAATTAAACACACACATATATGTAATAAATATATTACCTTTGCGCGATGGAAACAGATATTGAATCAATAAGAAAAGTAATATTATCTTATGAATTTACTACTTACTACAATAGTTTAAATGCAAGGATATAAGATAAATATGCCTATGCTTTGCAAATCATACAAACGCAAAAAGTTGTAAGTGAAAAATTTGTAAAAAAAAATTCAAAACACTGAATTTTATGAAGTAAGAGTTTCTATTGGAACAAATGAATATAGAACAATGTTAATAGCCGTTGATAATTCAAATTTTATGGAAGCAAAACGGGTTGTATTATTAAATTCGTTTTTGAAAAAAGACAGCAAACAATAAAAAAAGAGATAGAAAAAGCAAAAACAATCATTAAAAAAGAGGAAATAATATGGAATTTAATGAAGAAAAATTAGCAAAATTAAAAACCGCAGATGAACTTTTTGACGAACGTTACGGAAAACGCGGAACATCCAAACGTATAGAGTTTGAGGCGAAAGCCAAGTCGTGGTATTATGCTGAGATATTAAAAGAAACACGCAAAAAAGAAAAAATTACTCAAAAACAACTTGCTGAAAAAATCGGTAAGAAAAGAGAATATATTGCCTTATTGGAACAAGGCGAAACCGATATGCAATTATCTACTTTCATAAGCATTTCAGAAGCCTTAGGATTGAAACTTACTATATGCTGATTAACTTGAAGTTACACTTAACAATACAGATGATTTCTCTATTATAAATTTAAAACCGACAAGCTAAATTCAATCCTAAAATACCGTCGTTGTATGATGGAAAAATGAAAGTTTGATGTTTGTTTTTGTCTTTCAAACTGAATGTTTTTTGTATGTAGGGATACGTCCAGTATATTATTTTTGTGGAAATAATTCCAATTCCTGCACCTGTTACTACATCGCTTACCCAGTGCTTATTGTTGGTTACACGCGCACCGCCGACGAGCGATGCAACCGCATAACCGCCAAGACTTATGAAAATAGATTTATCTTTATATTCCTGATGCAAAAACTCTGCCGCAACAAATGCCGTAGCCGTATGCCCCGATGGAAAAGAATTATTTTTTGAACCATCAGGACGAGTTCTGTTTACAAACGATTTGGTAGAATACACTATCGCCGTTTCAAGTAAATTGCTTAAACCGTAAATAATTACCATATCTTTCAATTTATGAGTACTTTGCACACCCGACAATTTCATGCTGAATGCGGCAACCGAGGGGATAAACTGAAAAAAATTATCCAACTTGTGATGAGTAATTCTATTGTCTTCGCGCAACTCAGATTGAGTAGAATGGTCGATATGTAAAAGTCCTTGATTATGAAACGAAAGCATACCATAAGTTATCATTAAAGACGGTATTCCGATTTCCAATGCTGTTTTTATTTTAAACTTATTTGAGCTTGTAACTAACGCAGTATCTGAATATTGAGCAGAGGTGTTAACAGCAATCATAAAAAATAAAATTGCAATAAATGTAAATTTCATACTATATTAATTTTAATAAATAGAGGTGCAAATATATAAATATTCATATCGAAAATTTGATATTATGTAAAGTTTAAAAAACATTCACACAAATTAAAAAAACACTCACGTAAAACGATTTTTAAGATATTGCATATCAGTAATTTAATATTTGTTAATTATTAATGAATAATTACTTTACTTATTTTTTATAACTTTACGCGATTATTTTGTGTATAAAAAGAATATAAAACAATGAAAAACATAGCAATTGTAGCGGGCGGAAACTCATCGGAACATGAAATTTCGTTGAAAAGCGCGGCTCAGATAATGTCGGCTATCGACAAAAAAAAATTTAATCCTTTTTTGGTTGTTATTAAAGGAACAAAATGGTTTGTACAGCGCGGCGAAACAGAGACGGATATTGATAAAAACGATTTTTCGTTTACCGAAAATCAAAATAAAATCACTTTCGATTGCGCTTACGTAATTATTCACGGCACGCCAGGCGAAGATGGAAAATTACAAGGATATTTTGATATGATACGAATGCCGTATTCAACTTGCGATGTGTTGACGGCGGCGCTTTCGTTCAATAAATTCGCCTGCAAATCGTATCTGGCGACAGCCGGAATATGTATGCCAAAAGGAATTCAGGTTTTGAAAGGCGAAAAAATCGACATCGAAAATATCGTGAAAACGCTTGGATTGCCCGTATTTGTTAAGCCCAACGAAGGCGGTT
Source organism: Prevotellaceae bacterium (assembly GCA_031289895.1). Classification (GTDB taxonomy): domain Bacteria; phylum Bacteroidota; class Bacteroidia; order Bacteroidales; family UBA932; genus JAIRKV01. Next base: position 1,655 of record JAITOP010000106.1, on the reverse strand, counting down.
CGAGTTTCGGAATAAGCAAAGTAAAATCAGCAAACGGCTTGTTGGCTGCTGTTGACGAGGCTTTGAAAGAAGACAATTCGGTAATTATTGAAGAATTTATCGAAGGCAGAGAATTAACCTGCGGACTGATAAAAACAGGCGACCGAGAACTGTTACTACCTGTTACCGAAATAATTACGCAAAACGAATTTTTCGATTACAACGCAAAATACAACGGGCAATCGCAGGAAATAACGCCCGCAGAAATTTCGGAAGAAGCCACTCATTTGGTTCACGATGTTTCGGCGCTCATTTACAATTTCATGCGCTGCAAAGGGCTTGTGCGAATTGATTATATTTACAGTCGCGGAAAATTATATTTTCTCGAAATAAATATTGCTCCGGGAATGACGGCGCAAAGTCTTGTACCTCAGCAAATAAACGCAATGGGCGAAAGTCTTGAAAACGTCATTACAATGCAAATAGAAGATTTGCTGAAAAATAATTAATGCAAAAAATGACAATAGAAAAAATTGCCGATATTGTAAAAAATAAATTGCAAAATGTTTTTAATGAAAATGAAATCAGACAAATAACCCTGCAATTACTGCAACATTTTTGGCAAATTCCGGCAAACGATTTTTATATTGATAAACAAAAAAAACTTAATTGCGATTTTGATGATGATTTCTTGCAAGCCGTGAAATTGCTGCAAAATCACACTCCCATACAATACGTTTTAGGCGCAACCGAGTTTTACGGATTAAAATTTTCGGTTGATAAAAATGTTCTGATTCCACGACCCGAAACTGAAGAGCTTGTTGACCTGATAATTGCCGAAAACAAAGACGCAGCAACAATTATCGACATTGGCACAGGCAGCGGATGTATTGCCGTTGCGCTTGCAAAAAATATCGAAAAAGCAAAAATTTATGCTCTTGATATTTCGGAAAAAGCAATAGAAAAAGCCAGCCAAAATGCTGAAAACAACGGCGTTTGCATCAATTTTTTTTGTGAAGATATTTTATCGGCAAAAAATTTTACGCAAATAAAATTCGACTGTATTGTAAGCAATCCGCCATACGTGCGCGAGTGTGAAAAACCGAAAATGAAACCAAATGTTTTAGATTTCGAGCCGCACGCAGCACTGTTTGTTCCCGACAACGACGCCCTCAAATTTTACAGTGCCATTGCCGATTTTGCAATTTCAAACCTTGCCGACAACGGAAAAATTTATGTAGAAATAAACGAAAATCTTGCCAACGAAACCCAAAATTTATTCAAACAAAAAGGATTTACCGCCACCAAACTGCACAAAGACCTGAACAACAAAAACCGAATGTTAAGAGTTAAAAATTAAGAATTACAGCAGCAGAATAGCACGTTATTGTGAGGTACGAGCAATCAGACGGAACGTTAAATTGCTGGATTGCTTCGCTACGCTCGCAATGACGAAAAAAATGTCAGAATCAGGATTTACAGGATTTTTAGATTAATAGGATTAAGAGAAAAAGCTATGTGTCATATATACAAGGGGTTCAAAAAAAGTACACGAGGCGCGTCATTACGAAGAATGAAGCAATCCGGAAACACAACGTTAAATTTCCGGATTGCTTCGCTACACTCGCAATGACGGCTACGCCCTGAAAGGTGGGCTGGCATGAATCGTCTTTTTT